>DATFET010000271.1:0-32764 GCA_035250835.1 Anaerolineales bacterium | reverse complement strand
GCCAGGAGATTGACTTCGGGCATCTGGAAAAAAAGCAAAGCCTCCTTCCCAAGCTCGTATAAAATTCCCAGCGTAATGAATATCGAGAAAAACCCGCAGAAAAATAATAATCCCTGGACGATCATTTCTCCCAGGCGCGGTTTACGGCGTAAATTTACTACAGGTACTTGATGTTCCACTTTTTTGATCGTTAGCTCAGACATGAAAGCACCTCCTTTCCAAAAAACAGTTTCCTACTTACAGCAAATTACCTTCCTTCTCCACCTGGAGAAGGAAGGTTTAGCTTTCCAGACAATGGTTCGTGACTACATCTCCAGCGCAGCCTTCCAGGCGTCGAGGTTTTCCTGCAGCTTTTCGTCGCTGACTGGGAAGTAGCCGACATCCAGGATTTCATCAGCCACATTGTTGATGTAGAACCAGATGAAGGAAGCAACCTGGGGTTTCTCCTGCATGATGGTCGGATCTGAGTAGATAAAGAGGGGGCGGGAAATGGGATACTCACCTGATTCGGCCGTTTCTGCATTCGGCTCGACGCCGTCGACGGAAAGGGCTTTGAGCACGCCCTGGTTTTCCTGGAAGTAGGCATAGCCGAAGTAGCCGATGGCATAAGGCGAGCCTTCCACACCCTGCACCAGTACGTTGTCATCTTCTGAGAACTGAGTGTTTGTGGATTCGAGGATGGCGTTTTCGCCTTCGTTGATGTCCTCGGTCGCATCATCGTCCATGGATGACATGATGGCTTCGACGAAGTAGTCGAAGGTACCGGAGTCAGTGCCGGGGCTGAAGCGTTGAATGGGTTCATTGGGCCACTCGGGGCGGACATCCGACCAGTTGGTGGCGGTCGAGAAGATCTGGGCGAGATCTTCACTGGTCACATCAGTGACGAAATCATTTTCGGCACTCATAACGACAGCCAGTGCATCGATGCCGACCTGGAACTCGATTGGCTCGCGTCCGATGCCGGTGCAGGACTCGATCTCGGTGTCGCGGATAGCGCGAGAGGAATTGGCGATGTCAGTTTCGCCGGCCTCGCAGAAGCGCTCGATGCCAGCACCGGAGCCGATGGAGTCAACGGTCAGGTTTCCGCTAAAGCCTTCCTCTTCGAAGCGCTGTTTCATGCGCTCAGAGAGCGGAAAGACGGTGGATGAACCGGCGGTGATCACATCTCCAGAGACAGCGTCTGGAGCATACATGGCTAATGGATCCTCTTCAATGGGAGCGGCAGTTGACTCCACAGGAGCTGCGGTAAGCTCAACCGGAGCGGTGGTGGGTTTCTCAACAACAGGTACTTCGGTTGCAGTTGCACCACCACAGGCGGCAAGTATGAAGCTCAAAAGAACAAGCACGAACATGAACGTACGGAACGAGTTAGTCATTTCTCTTTTCTCCTTGGTTTTATACGTTGAAATCTTATCAATGGGGTTTTAAGGACAATGGAAGGATGCGTTAACGTCTGGTTAACACTTGGTTCGGTTAGGACAATTCGCCAGTCATAAGATAGGCAATAGAAATAATTGCCCGTCATTTCACCAAATGACGGGCAATGTCCCGAAAACGGGACAGGGAGGAGAAGAAACCTCAAACATCATAGAAAAGGACCATATGCAATGATCCAGGGTTATAGGTCTTGTTCCTGATATTCATCCTCATGAGATTTAGCCGCAGCCAGGGCTGCCCACAAGAGAAAAAAAGCGGGCAGGGCAAGCACTAGATAGATTCCGAAACATGTTTGTAATAGTTGAATTTTCAAAGCTATTCCTCCATGATAATGATTGAATTCATTTTTAGCCCATCAGTAAACAATATGTGTAATCCAGTAATGTTATCCATTCACCATCTTTTCCCCATCCGTGTAACAAACAGTATTTAATAACGCATCAGGGACGCTTTAAAGGTTGTTTAACGGTTAAATGTATAAGAGCCAGAGAGGAGGTTCTGGCTCTTATACAGAGGAGAGAGAGGAAATATTTCCTGCTCGATCAGCGTTGCTTCGACGTAATCTCCTGCTGGCACAGGAGCCCATACCGTTTCTGCATTGAATCTACGATGAAGGTAATCAGCAGTGAAATAAATGTTACGGCAAGAAATATTTCCATGCCGCTAGGATAGCATGAAACCTCGATTCCGCGTTTTGCAGTCAGTTAACAGCGGCAAAACAAATATGCAAGCTCGATTTTGACCTATGTGTCTACACAAGTACTTCGAAAACTGGCGATATGCTGATGAGCTGAGTTGGTGAAGACCAAAAGCCAGTAATCATTTTTCAGAACGATGATATTATTAGCCAAGGCGAAATAGATATTGACAAAAATAGCTGCGATCGATATTGGTTCCAATGGCATGCGCATGGTGCTGGGTCAGGTGGATGAGGCCTGGCAGGTGGAGACCGTCGAGAACATCCGCCTGCCAGTTCGTCTCGGTCAGAGCGTCTTCAGCAAGGGATATCTGGATCGGAAGACCATCAAACAGACTGAGGAGGCTTTCCTGCGCTTCAAGCACATGGCGGATACATTCGGCGTTGAACGAATGCGCGCCGTCGCGACCAGTGCAGCACGCGAGGCATCCAACAGCGACCTGCTCCTCGATCGGATCACCCAGGTCAGCGGCATCGACCTGGAGATCATCAGCGGGGAAGAGGAAGCCCGCCTGATCCACCGCGCTGTGAGCCATGCTCTGAAGGTGAAAAATAAACGGACACTGTTAATTGACATTGGCGGTGGCAGCATAGAGCTCACAATTTCATCCGGGCAGGACATTCTTTCAACGGATAGTTACGATATGGGAACTGTCCGCCTGCTGGAGAATTTGGATTCGGGTGGGAAGTTTGACCGCACGTTTGCCCAGCTTGTACGCGAGTATGCCGAGTCTGCCAGGCATCGCATCGATCGGGTCATTGGAAATAAAAAAATACAGGTTTGCGCGGGGACAGGCGGAAACGTCGAAGAGATCGGACAGCTGCGCCAGAAACTACTCAAAGAAGATGGTGATCGTTTCGTTATGCTGGATGAATTGGAAAAGATTATCGAGAGGATCAGCCGTTTGGACTATGAGCAGCGCATCGAAAAGCTGAACCTCAAGCCCGATCGAGCCGACGTGATTCTTCCAGCATCCATCGTCCTGCATATGATTGCCAGTGAGGCAGGCGTCAAGCAAATTGACATCCCCAACGTCGGACTGAAGGACGGCGTCCTGCTCGAGATCGCCGAGGAACTGTCTCGCAGCCCTCGGCCACGCCGCCGAAGACAAGCCTGGGAATCAGCCCTGCACATGGGACGCAAATATCGATTCGATGAGAAGCATGCGCGGCTTACTGCAAGATTTGCGTCGCGCTTGTTCGTGCAATCCGTAGCGCTTCACAATCTGGACGATGATGATCTGCTGATTCTCGAAATGGCAGCCCTGCTGCATGATATTGGTTACTTTATCGGCACGGTCGATCACGAGGTGCATGGTCATTACCTGCTAAGTTCCACTCATCTGATCGGGCTTACAGCCCGTGAGCAGGACATGGTTGCCAGCCTTGTTCTTAATCACCGCAAGCAATCGCACTCGGCAGATGAGAAGAGCCTCAAATCGCTGCCCCAAAAGGATCGTTTGATCGTTAGCAAACTCCTGGCGTTGCTGCGTCTTGCAGATTCCCTGGATATCAGCCATTCCGGCATCGTGGAGGATGTGGCACTTCAGGAGGCAGAGGATGGCTGGCGAATCCGCGTATCCGGCGAAGGCGACATGATGCTTGCGAATTGGGCGCTTACAAAGCGCAAATCCCTGTTCGAGGATGTTTTTAATGTATCCCTTGAAGTTGCTTGATGATCTCACATGAATAAACCGGTCTACAAAACATCAAAGCCCAAGCCCAGGCGACTCCTGCTGGATGCGCTGGATACTCGCTGGAAAAATTATCTCGCTGAAATCAGCCGCTGTCGCGTTGAGTTCTCCAATGACGCGGTCCACGATCTGCGGGTTGCGACGCGGCGGATTCTTGCGCTCATCCAATTGTTGAATTCAATCTTAACGGGATCAAGCCTGGAGAAACTGCCGCGTGCATTCAAGAGACAGCTCGATGAGTTCGACCACCTTCGTGATACACAGGTCATCCTTGATGAGCTTTCCAGAATCCTGCCGAAGTTTCCACAATTGCAGGATTTTCAAAATCATCTGCTTTCTGCCGAAGAAGGAATGCTGCGAGACCTGCACAGGAAGCTCGAGCGGCGCGAAACGTCCGATGTTACCCGGGGGATCCTCAGGACCCATGAATCCATTACAGCTGAGATCGATATTGACCTGGAAGCACGCATCCTGCAGGCGGTGGATGATGCCTACCTGCTGACCAGAATGCGTCTTGGATGGGTTGATATTTCACAGCCTGACACCATTCATCGAGTGCGCGTTGCCTTCAAGGCATTTCGATACATGGTCGAAATCGTCCATCCCATGCTGGGTAATTACCCGGCTGGGAACCTGAAGAAGATGAACACCTATCAAACCCTGATGGGCGAGATCCAGGATGCAGAGGTCTTCGCCTGCACGCTTGCCGATTATTCCGGGAATTCTTCACTCCCAAACCCTGAGCCCGTCCACTGTTATTGTGAAGAACGCCGTTCGAAGTCCATCTCTGCCTTTGCCGATGCGATGGATCGGCTCCATGATTTCTGGCGCCCTGCATCCGATCGACCCTACCCCTGGGAGAAAGTACGATGAAAATCTACCTGGTTCGCCACAGTAATGCCGTGCAGGCTGGCACGCCCGGCTACGAAGACGACAGCGCGCGTCCGCTGACCAAGCAGGGGCGTGCAAAAATGCGCAGGATCGCTGCTGCCCTCAGGAAATTAGGCTTGAAGCCCGCCCTGATCGTTTCCAGCCCATACGTCCGCGCACGCGAGACGGCGGAAATTCTGGCGAAAATGGTAAAATACGGGGAGGACCTGGTTTTCAGTGAAACCCTGGTGCCCATGGGTAATCCAGAGGACATTATTGCTGAGATCACTGAAAAATATTCTGTGGATGAACTTGTCCTCGTGGGTCACGAACCGTGTTTGAGCACGTTGATGGGTGCTCTGATTGCTGGGAACCAGAATCCTGCCATCAGCCTGAAAAAGGGAGGGGTTGGTTGCCTCTCGACTGATCATTTGAGTGAGAGCCGGACAGCAGTGCTTGAATGGCTCCTCACACCGAAAATTCTGTCCAGATTGTCATAAATATGGAGTACGAGAAAACCTCACTGCCGCCCAATCTGTTTATCAATCGCGAACTCAGCCTGCTCGAGTTCCAGCGCCGGGTCCTCGACGAAGCATTGGATGAGAGCAATCCCCTGCTTGAACGGTTGAATTTCCTGGCCATCTTCGGCTCGAACATGGATGAGTTCTTCATGGTGCGCGTCTCGGGGATTCGCAAACAGGTGGAGGCCCGCATCATGGAGGTATTTCCAGATGGCCTCACTTCGCCGGAAGTCCTGGCAATGGCGCGCAAGGTCTCACATGAGCTATATGGGACCGCGCTGAATTTCTTCAACAGAAAGCTGGTTCGTAAGCTCGATAAGGTGGGCATACATCTGCTGGACTACCACAAACTGAGCAAAACGCAGCTTGAGAAGGCGAATGATTATTTCAACCAGGTTGTGTATCCCGTCCTGACGCCCCTGGCACTCGATCCCGGACATCCCTTCCCTCATATTTCGAACCTGAGTCTAAATCTTGCAATTGTCGTAAAAGACAAAAAGGGACACGAGAAATTTGCGCGCCTGAAGGTGCCCGATCCACTGCCGCGGCTCGTGCCCATCAAGCGTTCCTCAGGGGCTGCCCGCAGGGATGGAACGATCCCCCACGATCATTATTTTGTGTGGCTCGAGCAGTTGATCGCGGCAAATCTTGGCCTGCTTTTCCCAGGTATGGAAGTCATAGCTGCCTATCCCTTCCGCATCATCCGTGACGCGGATGTTGAGATCCAGGAGATCGAAGCAGACGACCTGCTGGAGTCCATGCAGCAGAGTATTCGCAGGCGGAAATTTGGGTCTGTCGTGCAGGTGGAAATTTATGAAGATATGCCGGACCATATCCGGGAGCTGTTGATCGAAAACCTTGAGATCCGCCAGAATGATGTATACGTCCTGTCGGCTCCGCTGGGTTTGAGCAGCCTCTGGCAGATCTATAACAACGTTGAGCGGCATGACCTGAAATTCCCAATATATTATCCGACGGTGCCGCGGGTTTTTCAAAATGTCTCAATGGCAGGCGATATCTTCGAGGCGATCCGGCATGGAAATATTCTCCTGCACCAGCCCTATGATTCCTTCAATCCCGTAATCGATTTTCTAAAGGCGGCCGCTCGGGACCCGGATGTGCTTGCCATCAAACAGACACTCTATCGGGTGGGTCAAAACGCCCCGGTGGTCGAGGCCCTGCTCGAGGCCAGCGAAAACGGCAAGCAGGTGGCTGTGCTGGTGGAGCTCAAGGCCCGTTTCGACGAGGAGAGCAACATCAGCTGGGCCAAGACTCTCGAGCAAATGGGAGTCCACGTTGTGTATGGCCTGGTGGGGCTTAAGACCCACTGCAAAGTATCGATGGTTGTCCGTAAGGAAGGGGATGGCATTCGCCGTTATCTGCATCTCGGCACTGGAAACTACAACGCGGTCACTTCTCGTATCTACGAGGATATGGGTATCTTCACCTGCGATGATGCAATGGCATCCGACCTCACCGACCTGTTCAACTATCTGACCGGTTATTCGACAAAACAGGAATATCGGAAGCTGCTGATCGCGCCTGTCAATCTGCGCAGTGGATTGGAAAAACTGATCTGCCGCGAGATCGAGAATGCCAAAGCAGGCCGCAATGCCCATATTATCTTGAAGGTTAACGCGATCGTCGACCCCAAGTTTATCGAGCTTTTGTACCAGGCCTCCCAGGCCGGAGTAAAAGTGGATCTGCTGGTGCGCGGCATTTGCTGTTTGAAACCCGGCATCAAAGGTACGAGCGACAACATCAGGGTGATCAGCATCGTCGGGCGCTACCTGGAACACAGCCGCTTGTACTACTTCCATAACGATGGGAAGGAAGAGATCTATATGGGCAGTGCGGACCTGATGACACGCAACTACGATCACCGTGTGGAAGTGGTGTTCCCGCTGGAAAACCCCGAACATATCAATTACGTGCGCCACGGGATACTTGCAATCTACCTGAGTGACAATATGCGCGCCCGCGAAATGAAATCAGACGGCACGTACATGCGGCTCAAACCGCCCAGCGAAGGCAAGGCAGTGGATATTCAGGAATGGCTGATGAATCGGACCCATCACAAGAAAATGGTCGTTCCCAAATCCTGAGATGGAAGGGAAATGGGAACTATTCAATAGTGGGGATAGTGAAATAGAACGTGCTGCCCTGCCCTTCAATACTTTCTGCCCAGATCCGCCCCTTGTGCGCTTCCACGATATGTCTGGCAATCGATAATCCCAATCCGGTACCGCTCCCCGCTCTGGATTTATCCACCCGATAAAAGCGCTCGAAGATGCGCGGGAGGTCGTCCGCCGGGATGCCGATGCCGGTGTCGCGCACAGCGAATCGGACCTCACCGATTCCTGCTTCCGCCAGAAGAACGATCTCTCCGCCCGGGCGCGTGAACTTGACCGAGTTGTGGATCAGGTTGACCAGTACCTGCTCCAGGCGTTGGATATCAAGCTGGACCTTCGGCAGGCCTTCTGCGCATTCCATGCACAGGCGTAGCCCAGCGCGCTCAGCCTGCAGCCTCATCCGATTGCTAGCAGAGTCCAGCAGGTCGTGCGCGGCGACCGGTCTCAGGTCCAGGCTGAGGCGGCCCGATTCGATCCGCGAAAGCTCCAGCAATTCGGTCACCATCTGGGAAAGCGCATCCACTTCGATCTGGATCTGGTCGATGAAACGACGGGCAGCGGGAGGGTCGTCAAGGGCGCCGTCCTGCAGGGTTTCAGTGAGAGCCTTCAGGGATGCAAGCGGCGTGCGCAGTTCATGCGAGAGGTTGCTGACAAAGTCGCGCCGCACGGTCTCGAGGCGGCGAATGCGCGTCAGGTCCTGGGCCAGCAGGAGGCTACCGCTCGAGTGCTGGTCGGGGATGACGACAAGCTGTAGATATTGATGACGGGTTGGAACTTCCACAGATTCGCTCTGCAACTGGCGGGTCTGCTGGCAGCGCCGCCACGCCTCCACAAGCTGGTGATGACGGACCACCTCGGCGATGCTGCGGTTAATAGGATTCGATGTCTGGAAAAGACTGCCCGCGGCCGGGTTGGCGAATTGAATGATCCCATGCGCGTCGGCGATCAGCACGCCGTCCGTGATCTGCTCGAGGACAGTTGCCAGGCGGGCGCGTTCGTCGTCGATCGTTGAAATCTTTACGTTGAAGGTTGAGATGAGCAGGCTGACCGCGCTGGACAGGTTCTGGAGTTCCCTGACCCGTGTCTCGGTGTTTTGTTCCCGTGCATGGCTGGCATATTCATCGATCTCGCGGCGCAGTTTGTAATACCGCCATGCATAACCTGCAGCGATGATGAATAAAATGATCGTAAAGATAAAGATGTAATCCATACTGCTAAATCGTCATCAGCGGTTATTCTTTATTCATCCTTCAAACCGATACCCGCCCCCGCGTACCGTGACGATGCGTTGCGGTTCACTGGCATCTTCTTCGATCTTTTGCCGTAGCCAGCGCACATGGACATCCACCGTGCGACTGTCGCCGATGAAATCCCAGCCCCAGACGCGCTCCAGTATAAATTCACGTGAGAGCATTTGTCCTTTGTGTTCTGCGAAGAAGAGCAGCAGCTCATATTCCTGAGGCTTAAGCTGCAGCGGCTGCTCGTTCAATGTCACTTCGCGCCGTGTCAGATTGATGGTGAGATTCCCAAAAGCCAGTTTTTCCTGTCTGGCCTGTGCCTCGGCAACTTTGTCCAGTTCTTCACGCAACAGGCGCGATCGTCGCAGCTGCGCCTTGACACGCGCCACCAGTTCACGCATCGAAAAGGGCTTGGTCAGGTAATCATCCGCGCCGACCTCCAGACCAACCACGCGGTCGATCTCGTCGTCGCGGGCGGTAAGCATCAGGATGGGAGTGGTCATCTCCCTGCGCAGGATGCGGCAGACCTCGAAGCCATCTATTTCCGGGAGCATCAGGTCGAGGATGATCAGATCAGGCTTGATATTGCGAGCACTATCGAGCGCAGCGCGTCCATCCCCGACAGATTCAACGCTAAACCCATCCTTTTGGAGGTTATAGGAAAGGGTATCGCGCAGCGCAGGTTCGTCTTCAACGACGAGTATGGTTTCAGGCATAAGAATTGTTAACAAACTATATCATAAGAAAAAATTGCCAAAGTTAAAGTCTTGTTAATGAAAGATTTTCCTGCAGGGCAGTTCATACTTTGCCTTCGTTCCAAAAATTACTGAGTGCCGCATTATTTACTTTACTTGAAATATGAATTTCAACCTACAAGCATGTATAAAAAGTAAACTTATTTATACGACAAGCGGTAAATCACAACCGTTACCTGTTTCGCAATGGTATTTATATGACTTTAACTGTAAAATTCCACTGCTTCCCTTCATCCATTCCTCATGACCAAAGAATTCCATTTTTCCTGGCAGTGGGACCTGGAGTCCCCTCCCGAAGCGATCTGGCCGTTTGCGGCGGATACGAACCGGTTCAACCGTGATACCGGTCAGCCGGAAGTGGAAATATTGAGCAACGTCAAGGGTTTGAAGCAGATGCGGATGCGCCTGCCAATCCTGCGGGTGGAATGGGAGGAGGAACCGTTCGAGTGGACCTATCCGTATTCGTTCGGAGTCTCACGGCTGTACAGCAAAGGTCCGGTGGACGCGATGCGCACTCAGGCGAATTTCGAGCGTCTGCCGAACAACGGTACGCGCCTCACATATTTCTCGTCGTTCACGGTCAGCAATATTTTTGTCCAACCGCTCATTCCATTCATTATCGGCGTCATTGCGAAAAAAAGATTTGAAAAAGCTTTCCGCATGTATGACCAGATTGCAGACCGAGGTGAAGCGGTCATCCTAACCCGCCGTCCGCGTGGATTGAGCGCGGCGGGACGCGCCCGCTTCAGGTCATTGAGCGAGCAGGTGATCCAGCAGGGCACGGATCCAGTCCTGATTACGAGACTCGAGGAGTATTTTGAGAACGCCGATGAGCTGGCGCTCCAGCGCATCCGTCCCTACGCTCTTGCCGATCATTGGCAGGAGAACCGCCACGCCGTGCTCGAGATGTTCCTGCGCGCCACACGGGCCGGCATTCTTGATATGTCCTGGGATTTGCTCTGCCCGTCCTGCCGCGGCATCACAGAGGGGCACACAAATCTTGGCGAGGTGCGCGGCAGGTCGCATTGCAACACCTGTCAGATCGACTTTACTGTGAACTTCGATCACAACATCGAAGTGGTCTTCAAGCCCAATCCATCGGTGCGCGCGGTGGATTTTGAGGCCATGTTTTGTGCGGGCAGCCCGCAATTACAGCCGCATGTTGTGATGTCCCAGACCCTGTCCGCGCTTCATTCACTGCCCGTGCAGCTGCAGCTCGAGCGCGGACGCTACACTCTGCGCGCCTCCAAGGTGCCCGGCTCGATTTCACTGTTTGCAGATGCAGCTGGAACTGCGCAAGTTGACCTGCGCGTTTCATCCTTTGGGTGGCCTCCCGAACAGGGATACGTGTCGCTTCAACCCACCTTGAACCTGGTCAATGCTACGGACGCGGAATCCAACTTTCAGCTCGAGCGTACTTCCTGGAGCGACCAGGCCTCCACTGCCGCGGACGTGACCGCGTTGCAGGTCTTTCGCGATCTGTTTGCACACGAGGTTCTGAGACCGGGCGAGGAAATTTCGATCGGTTCCGTCACCCTGATGTTCACCGATTTGCGCGAGTCAACCCGTCTCTATCGTCAGATCGGTGATGCCTCCGCCTTTGGGCGCGTGCGTGAGCACTTCCAGGTGCTGGAGAATGCAGTTGCCAGCGAGAGCGGATCTATCGTCAAGACTATGGGCGACGCCGTCATGGCAACCTTCCGCCGTCCGATAGACGCGCTGCGAGCGGTCTGGAAGGCGCAGGCTGAAATTGCCAAACGTGGCGAGCCGATGTTGTGGCTCAAGGTTGGGATTCACAGAGGTCCATGTATTGTGGTCAATTTGAATGACCGGCTGGATTATTTCGGTTCGACAGTCAACATCACTGCCCGCCTGCCCAGCTTTTCGGAGGGTGGAGAGATGATTTTTTCAGATACTTTTTATGAGGATCCTGAAGTACGGGATTTTCTGGCCCAGAATGCCGCAGCGTCCGCATTGACTTCCTTTGCAGGTGACGTGAAAGGATTCGATGAGCCGTTCAAAATGTGGAAACTGAAGGTTTAAAGGTTGCAGGTGGAACGTTCGAACGTTTAACCCTGCTGCTTTCTAACGTTTCCTGATTTGCAGAACTTCATTTTGATTGAATGGGGAATTTAATGGGGCTGACTCCAGTCTCATCACTCTGCTTGGGGCAAAGAACGCAAAGTCGAAGTTCGTTTCGTCACCCGCTTTTTTGCCGGGGATGGGCATGAGACGCGCCGTGAGAGGCTTATCCAGCCGCAAAGCCAGTGCGCTCAAATCAAGTAATAATGGAACCAATAGTTCAGCAGTTATATTCCCCGGCAGCGGGATGGTATCCAGCCCTGTTCCACATACTGCCGAATAGAGCAATGCATCCTTGATCGTGAGCGTCCCTTCCTCGACGCGCTTCGCAAGGATGGAGTCCTCAAGCACCGGCTGCATAAATCCGCTGAAGCCTGTGTGAGGGAAATCGGCGCGGTCGATGGCTTCGGTGAGAATCGCTGCGGCAGCCAGAGAACCATGAAGGCCAATCCGGGGAACCCCCATTTTCTCGACAGCATTCCCAAGCGATTGGGCATCATCGGGGAAGGGAGCGAGGGAGAAGTCTATGCCGTTGAACCTGGGTAAATGGAGACCGGAGAGGATGGATTGTGCAATTTGTGAGATGGCTTGTCCGTGTCTGGTAATTTCAGAAACCAATGCATTTCTTCCATCTTCCAAAGTTTTTGCATTCTCAAAGGCATGCACTGCCAGATCAGCTGATTCCGTCGCGATCGCGAAAGCAGGCTCATCACTGTCGTGGTACGCGGCTGGCAGGAACGGGGCGCCTGCCCGGACGTTTGCCAGCGCGGCGAACTGCAGATTGGCGAATCCGTTGGGTTCGAGTGCTGCGCACTTAACGATCACCTCTGCACAGGCGCGGATGGCGGCGGGATAAATTGTGGAGTTGGACAGCTTGCTGTCTGTACTGCCCGCCATGACTCCCCCGAAGAAAACATTTCTGGACACAAAAATCGCATCGGGAATCACTTCATAACTCTGTGGTAGTCCAGGCAACGCCGGTCCCAGCGAAACATAGCCAATCCCGAGTTGCTGAATGATCTCGTCGATCTGGCTGGTAAGTTCCGGCAGCCGCTGGATATTTTCTTCGCCCAACAACTCTGGAAATGGAATGGTCGCCAGCCGAACCGTCTGCACTTCATATCCCGCAGCTTCGTAGGCAGATTTGGCATCAGAGAGAAATGTCGCGGCCTGACGAAGAGTCTTTTCATCCAGCGGATATTGGGGATTGCAGAAATAGGTGATGGAACGGATCTTCATGTTATCTTGTTGTAATCCTGGAACGTTTAAACATTTGAACGTTGTCTGACTACCTCGAACATAAGCACCGACCCGGCAACTCCTGCATTCAAGGATTCAATCTCGCCTATCATCGGGACGCTGATTTGCTGATGTGCCAGTTTGCGGGCCTGCTCACTTGCGCCCTCTGCTTCTCCACCAACGATCAGTGCCAGTGGCTTGTGAAGGTCCGTTTCCCAACAGGATGGACCGTCCATGTCCGCAAGATAGATTTGCAGGGTTTTTGTTTGCTCCGTGATCTCGTCCCACGACATCGAATGGATCGGCAAGCGGAAATGCGCGCCCATCCCCGAGCGGAGGACCTTCGGCGCAAAGGCATCTGTTGTTTCGGGAGGCAGAAGGACAGCCTGCACTCCGGTTGCCGCGGCGGAGCGGAGCAGCGTGCCAAGATTGCCCGGGTCACGGATCTGATCGGGGATGAGGACAAAATCTGGTTGATTGGGAATTAGTAACTTGAAAAATTGAAGAACTGCGAGAATCCCCTGGGGAGTTTCGGTCTCGCTCAAGGATTTCATCAGACTCTCGGAGACCATTTCCACGTCAACGCCGCGCGACTTTAAACCTTCAACCTGCAACTTTCCCCTATCATTTAACGTTTCGTCATAAAGCGCAAATTGAATTTTCCAATTGCTTTTGACCGCTTCTTCCACCAGCCTGACGCCCTCCACGACAAATGCATTTGCCTCATGACGTTCCTTCGCACGCCCAAGCAATGCACGGACCAGCTTAATTTTTGAGTTTTGCGATGAAGTGATCATTTAAATTTCAAGTGATTCAGGTAACCCCAATATCTTCGATGATGAGCTAAATAAAGTTATCTCAGGATGTTCCGTTACAAGTCTTGAACGATAATTTAAACCCCGTATCTGGAATTCCCCTATAATTCCAGGTTGCTTATACAAGTGCTTGGCGAGAGCGAATTCAATTCTCTCTAAAATTCGTTTTTCAGCTTTCACTGGAGCGATAAAAAAACGATATATTTTTGCCAACTCAATAATTTGGCCCGAAATGGTCAGATATTTTTCAGCAAGACTGGGCAGTTTTGGGCTCTTATAGCGAAGATGCATTCCGTCCCAAAGAGGGATTTTTTCGCCTCTTTTAAATTCTGTTGGTGAATATACATGATAAAAGCCCGCGAGATGTTCCTTAAAATGTTCTCTCATTCTTTGCGAAAAGGAGCGATTTGTTTTTCCAACATAATAGACTAATTCACCGTCTTCTAACTGGACAGTCCACAGGTAAATACCGGCTTTTTTCCCTTCTTCGGCATCAAAAATTGACACTGTGCCTTCATGTCCCAGCCATGAAAAAGGGCCTTTAAATTCAACTTGCCATCTATTTCTATTATCCATACCTTTTATCCCAGATGTTTATAAATATATCAACAGTTAATTGATCGAACAAAACCAATTTTACGATTTTTATGTCTGATGAATAACTTTCAAAGTAATCTTCAATTGCCGAAAAAATGATCTCTGCTGCGCGGTCTTTTGGGAAGCCAAAAATTCCCGTTGAGATGGCAGGCATCGCAATGAACGAACAATTCAACTCGTCGGCAACGCGCAGGGAACCGGCCACGGAATCGGATAGTTTATTGTCCTCGCCGCCGCCTGCACCCGCACTTTGGGTGTCATCCCAGACCGGGCCTACAGCGTGGATCACGTACTTCGCAGGCAGGCGTCCGCCCGAGGTCCAGGCGGGATGCGAATGACGAACAGGCCCATGCTGGCGAATCCATTGATCTGACTCCAACTGAATGGCAGGTCCGCCTTTCTTCGAGATCGCCCACGCCACACCGCCGCCATGCTGCAACTGCTCATTGGCCGCGTTGACAATCGCATCCACTTCTTCTAGAGTGATATCACCCTGGACGATCTGAATTTTCTGGCCCTTGGGAAAGATATGTTCTGCAAGAACTGTATTCATAAAAAACATTTTACCCCCTTAAAAACGTAGAGCGAGACCATGGTCTCGCTCTACAAATTCTACCTGGTCTTTGCGACCACTGCTGCGAAAGTCTGCGGGTCGCGGACGGCAATGTCTGCCAGCATCTTGCGGTTGAGCTCGATGTTCGCTTTCTTGAGCGCCGAAACCAGCCGGCTGTAGGTGGTTCCATTCAAGCGGGCCGCGGCGTTGATGCGGGCGATCCACAACTTGCGGAGATCGCGCTTGCGCACGCGGCGATCACGGGTCGCGTACCAGAGACTCTTGAGCATGGCCTCATTCGCACGCTTGAACAGACGGTGCTTGGCGCCGCGCTGTCCCTTAGTGATCTTCAAAACTTTCTTGTGACGTTGATGCCCTCGCGGGCCTCCCTTAACACGCATTGGTTTGCCTCCTGCAAACTCGCGGGCGTCGATGGGGCGCCTTGACGCCATCACCAGTTGCATACACCCGAAAGCCGCAAATAAAAATTGGATACGATATTCGCGGGTGGGACGAATCCACCGCTACTAGCTCATGTTAGGCGCAAGGCGCTTGACACGCTTGATGATCTTGCTGCCCTTTACTTCGTGCATTTCCGTCAACTGCGCCTTGGTGCGCTTTGACGTGCGTCGGCGCAAGTGACTCTTGCCGCCTTTGGTGCGGACCACCTTGCCGGAACCCGTGAGGCGAAATCGCTTTGAGGTTGCCTTGTGGGTCTTTAGCTTAAGTTTTCCGCTTGCCTTTGCTTTGCGAGGCATTGCCGTTGTACTCCTTTCAACAATTTTCAGACAAACAAAACCGCGGGACATCTAACCCGCCCGCGGACATTCAACATCGTTGCCGCCGTGCTTCGCGGCACGAACGGCGGGACTTGCTTTTGGATCAGGCTTGCGCTTCGCTTCGACTGGGCTCAGCACTCGCCTTTTCAGCCGGAGCCTGTGTGCGACCTTCGGGCTGTTCGCTCTTTTCCTTCTTCTTGGCTCCGCCTTTATTGGGAGCCAGCACCACGAGCATTGTCCGTCCTTCCATTTGCGGCGGGACCTCGATGGAAGCGACATCGGCCAGGGCGGTTGCAATCTCCTTCAGATCTTCGAGAGCGATCTCGGGGTAATCCATCTCGCGGCCGCGGAACTTGATCGTTACACGGACTTTGTGTCCCTGTAGTAGCCAGCGGCGGGCATCGTCTACTTTGAAACCGCGGTGAGCTTCATTGGTCTTGGGTCGCAGGCGGATTTCTTTAACTTCGATCTTGGTCTGGGACTTGCGAGCCTCACGTTCCTTCTTCGCCCGTTCATAGACGAACTTGCCATAATCGATGACACGGCAGACAGGTGGATTGGCGGTCGGTGAAACTTCGACAAGATCCAGCTCGGCGTCGCGTGCGATCTGCAGGGCCTGGCGTATCGGTACGACTCCAACATTGCTGCCATCCGGACCGATCAGACGGACCTCGTTGACGCGGATGCCCTCATTTACTCGAAATTCTGTAGTGCTGATAAGTTTCTCCTAATTCAAACAGGTAACCAGCCCCGGGCTGGTTTTTGAGCGGACAGATAATACCATGAAGGCGCTTGAATCGTCAACAAAATACCTGATGTCATTGCGAAGAGGGTTGAGAGGCGTAGCGTGCCTTTGGCGAGCAATCTCCTGTTTAGGAGGAGATTGCTTCGTCACTCATTCCTCGCAATGACATATTACAGTTCCGGCGCTCGTCTGGCGATCCTGTCCTTTGCCCGCGCCATGAACTCTGCCACAGGAATGTTATTCTGCTGGCTCCCGTCGCGCGCGCGCAGGGAGACCTGCCCTGCGTTCATTTCATTTTCTCCGATCACGAGCATATACGGCACTTTCATTAACTGTGCCTGTCGGATCTTGGCATTCATGCGCTGGGCGCTGATATCGGCATGGGCACGGATGCCATTCTCCCGCAGTTGTTTGACAATGCCATTGGCATACTCATTCTGTCCATCCGTGATCGGGATGACGCGCACCTGCTCAGGCGAGAGCCAGACCGGGAAGTTGCCGGCGTAATGCTCGATCAGGAATCCAACCATGCGCTCATGCGTGCTGAGAGGGGCGCGGTGGATGCACAGCGGAACTTCCTCATTGCCTTCGCGGTTCGTGAACTTCAAATCGAATCGCTCCGGGACAGCAAAGTCCACCTGGTTCGTCATCAGAGAGAACTCTTTTCCGATAGCGCTCCAGACCTGCACATCGATCTTGGGTCCATAGAACGCGGCTTCATCCTCGGCTTCCACATAAGGCACATTGCCTCTGTTCATTGCGCGGCGGACCAACTCTTCCGTCTTGAGCCATAACCGCTCATTGTCCACATACTTCCTGCCAAGTCCAGCCTTGCTGTGCAGGGATAAGCGCATCACATATTTCTCGATCCTAAATAGATCGAAGTAGTTGCGGTACATACCCACGACCGCCAGGAACTCCTCCTCAAACTGATCCTCCGAGACGTAGATGTGAGCGTCGTTCATCTGCATCGAGCGGACGCGCATCAGGCCGAACAGCTCACCTGATTTTTCATAACGATAGCACGTCCCGTATTCAGCGAGGCGGATGGGGAGGTCACGGTAGGAGCGTCCCTTCGAACCAAAGATCTTGTGGTGCATCGGGCAGTTCATCGGCTTGACGTAGTACTTCACGCCCTCGATTTCCATCGGGGGGTACATGCTCTCTGCATAGTAGGGCAGGTGGCCCGAGCGAAGGAACAGGTCCTCCTTCGTCAGATGCGGCGTCTTGACGCGCATATAGCCAGCCTGATCCTCCATCTCCTTGGCGAGCTTTTCCAGTTCATCGATCATCACGCCGCCGTTCGGGAGCCACAAAGGCAAACCGGGTCCCACTTCATCGTCATAGATGAAGATCTCCAGTTCCCGGCCCAGCTTGCGATGGTCGCGTTTTTTGGCTTCCTCCAGTTGATGGAGATAGTCCTTCAACTGCTGGGCGTTTTCCCAGGCTGTGCCATAGACCCGCTGCAGCATCTTGTTTTTCTCATCGCCGCGCCAGTAAGCGCCGGCAATGTTCATCAGCTTGAATGCATCCTGCTTGATCTCTTTGGTGTTTTGCACGTGCGGTCCACGGCACAGGTCTGTGAACGTGTCATGCTGATAGATCGAGATCTCGGGCTTCTCCTTGAGCGGATTCCCATACTCGTCAAAGCCGCCATGCTCGAGCCCTTCGATCAACTCCAGTTTGTAAGGCTGGTCGGCAAAGATTTTCTTCGCCTCTTCTGCCGAAATGACCGTCTTCCTGAATTCATGTTTACCCTGAACGATTTGTCGCATCCGCTTTTCGATCTGCCCAAGGTCTTCGGGTGTGAGGTTGCGCGGCAGGTCGAAATCGTAATAAAAGCCATTTTCCACCGGTGGACCGATCGTGTACTTGGCCCCGGGGATCATTTCGACGACAGCCTGCGCCATGACATGCGCGGCGGAATGCCGGATTTTATAGAGATAGGACTCCTCATATTTTTCCTGAACTTGTTGTGACATTTTCGCTTCCTTTCCAGACTTAGAGTTGCTGCCGCCATAGAGACCTGGCGCGGCTCGAACAGACGGCAGCGACAGCTTATGTTATGTCCAGCCTCCGAGCCGCTGATGAGTGAGGGTAGTGTCATCTGCGATCATGGCGACCTCCAGCTTTCTCACCACAAAGGGCACTAAGGAACACAAAGAAAATCCTTTGTGCTTAAAAACAAAAACTCGCCCGAACACGGGGCGAGAATTCGATTCACGCGGTTCCACCCGAATTACTCCCAAAGGGAGTACCTCTTGTGCCTCTAACGGAGCAACCCGTTCTGCTTACTTGTACGGATGGGCAGCTACCCATACCTACGTTCTGCTTCACGCTCGCGGGTGGTTTTCAATGGGATTCCCTGGAAAAGGATCTCAACCTGTGACCTTTTCTCTCTGTCAGGTGTAGACCATTTACTCGTCCCGGTCGAAGCGTTTAATATCGTTGACTTATTATAAGCTGGCTGTTTGGATTGTCAAGCGCAAAAAACAGGGAGAGTTTCCTTACGGTCTAACTACCTCCGCTCATGGTCGGTGGGACCCAATCTTGGAAAGATTCCATATGAGTCCAAAGTGAACCATAGAAAGTGACTGCCCACAACGCTGCCGTCGCCAACAGAAGCAGGATACCAACCCAGCGGACCGTCCTGTTATTCCTGAACCAAAGGAAGAACGGCGCGGCAGCCACACCTCCCAACCCAGCTAGGATGAAACCGACTGCCGATATCATTGGTTCTTTCGTAAGCTGTAGAGAGAAAATACGAAGACCCACAATAATCGCATCGATTCCGGCAAAGAAGGCATAGATTGCTACAGGGATCAAACTCCAGCCCTGCCACAGCGCCAGACTGGTTGTCAGAAAGACCACCCCAAACAGGGTGGTAGCCTCTCCATATCCGATGTTGTAGCTGCCAGGCAGCGGCCAGTTAAATGACATGTGCAGGCCGGTGATCAAAGCTACTAGGCCGACACCGAAAAACGCGGCCGCATAAGGTCTTTGATCAGTGTCATCCAAACCGCGCCACAGGTAATACGCCAGCAGGGCGGTACCTGCGACCATATTGATCATGATCAGGGTTAAATAGTCAATGAACATTCTTTCTCCATATATATCAAATCAAAAAGCCACATTTCGATTAACACAACGAGGGCAATTCCACCGCGTTATATCTTAATTTGGATAGATTGAAACATGTTGTTTTTCTCCCCTAAAATATAAGGTCGTCGAGCGTACGGAGAATCCATATCCAAGCGTATGAGTTTCAAAATTTCGACTTCCACTTTTGGCAAAAGTTTTAAAGAAAAAAGTCCCTTTATCAGGGACTTTTTGTGGGCGAGATAGGGCTCGAACCTACGACCTCTGCTATGTCAAAGCAGTGCTCTAACCAACTGAGCTACCCGCCCGAAGGATTGACATTATAACGAGGGCGGGCAATTTTGGCAATGCAACCCTTAAAGACAACTGAATTTAGTTGACTTTACAGATCACCAGAGTGATGTCATCGGCAAGCAGGCTGCCCTGGGTAAAGTCATTCAATGCCTGGCGGATATTCTGAATCAGCTGACTAGCGGACGATCCCGCGTTCTGTTGAACGATATCGAGCAGCCTGTCATATCCAAACTGTTCAGTACCCTGAGGGTTGATGGCCTCGATGACACCATCTGTATATAACAGAAGGACATCTCCTTCCATTAGCTGAAGGCTCTCCGACCGGATCCTATAGTCCGCCATGAGACCGATCGCTGCACCTGTGGGTTTCAGCCAGGCGCTCTCACTTGTGGAGGAGCGATACAGCAGGGGAGGGTTGTGCCCGGCACTGGCATAACTCAGCGTCCGTGCGTGAGGATCGAGTTTGGCGAAGAAGAGCGTCACGAATGTGGAGAAGTTGATGTTATGGACATACAAACGGTTGATCCGCTTCAGCACATCGACCGGGGAATCGGTTTCAGGCGCCAGAGTATGGAACACGGTCTGTAAGTTGGTCATTAGCATGCCAGCGGCGACGCCATGCCCGCTGACATCCCCGACGACCAGGCCGTGGGTGCCGTCGTCGAGCTGCAGGAAGTCGAAGTAATCGCCCGTGACGATCTGTGCGGGACGACTGAAGGCTGCGATGTCGTAGCCTGAGAGGGTCGGTACCTGTTGTGGCAGCAGGGCGCGCTGTATGACCTGGGACAGTTCCAGCTCGCTCTCCAGCTGCCGAAGCTCATCCTCCGTGAAGTGACCGAGACAGACTGTGGCAGTGAAGTCCATTTGCAGAAGCTCGGCATCGACTGTATCGTGACAGACCTTGCAGATGCCGTACTCTCCCGTCTCCATTTTCTGCAGGGAGACATCGATTAACTCCAATTCTGCCTGCACAGCCGATTCATCGGCAAATCCGAGGTCGATCTGCTTTTCGGATTGCTGTGTTGCCGTCTGCCATTGCTCGAGATTTTCCTTCTTCTCGAGCAGCCCTTCACGAATAAGATTGATCACGCTGGTCTGCATTCTTTACTCTCTTCCTTTGTATACTTAACTCAGATGAAACGTATGTTCTAGCTCTTACCAAACTCTCATAATCCATTTTCCGGAACGACCAGCGCCAAAAAGTTTCAATGTCCTTGCGGTATAATCGCCTCGCCATGCCCAGACGTAAAGCGCCCGAAGACATGTCTGTTGAGGAATTACGCCGCCTGTTGATCGAAAAGCGGCGCGGCGCACGGCGTGAGCGGCTGGAGCACTTTAAAAGAACAGGCCGCGTGGTAGACGTTGAGCCTGATGCGCTGGAGGAATCCGTTCCGGTGGTGGAAACACTCGAGGGTGACAGCGATCAAACTCAAGTCCCCGGTTCGAAGCGCCGACGGGTGTTCGACCGCCTGCTTTTGGTCGTGGAAGTCCTGGCGGTGGTGGGACTTGTCGGCGTCCTCATCAGCGGGCTCGGCATCCTGCAGGACCTGAATGAGGAGGTCGCCTCCGCTCTGATCCAGGAGACGCTCACGCCCACCCCACTGGTGATGGCGGTCGTGCTGCCTTCGGGACACACACCGCCCGATGCCCAGGGAAATACGCGGCCGAACACGGAGGAGATTCCCTCTCACCTCCAGCCGATGGTCCAGTCGCTTGCGAACATCCCGATCCCCACAGCCGCACCTGACCAGGCGATCCGCATCCAGATCCCCGCGATCGAGATCGATGCGCCGGTCGTACAGGGGGATGGCTGGGAGCAGCTCAAGAAGGGTGTTGGACAAAATGTCGGTTCGGCCAATCCCGGGCAGAACGGCAATGTGATTTTGTCGGCTCACAACGATGTGTACGGCGAACTGTTCCGTTACCTGGACAAGCTGCAGCCCGGCGACCAGGTAGTTTTATATACACAGCAGCGACAGTACACCTATGTTGTGGACCGCACGGCTCTGGTGGAGCCGACCGCGGTGGAAGTGATGGCGTCCACAGGAAGCCCAACGGTAACGTTGATCTCGTGTTATCCCTATCTTGTAGATGACCAGCGCATTGTGGTCTTTGCGCGGTTACAAAATTGAAGAAGTCATTGCGAGCCGTTGATTGGATAAGGCGAGCATTCGTCTCGCCCGTATCGAAACCAAAGGCGAAGCAATCTCCTGATTGGCAAGGAGATGAGCTTCCCAGGGTGCAATAAAATAAGGAAAGGAACAAAAAATGGCAAAAAGAACCAAGCGAACGACAACAGTAAGTGTGACTCCGGCGGCGAGCTCACGCACTGAGTTCAACCCGGATTACAGCGATGTCAAAAAGGACCTGAAGCGTATCGGTACGCTGGCGGGTTTTTTCATCACTGTGCTGATGATTCTGTCGTTCATCCTGAAGTAAGTTAAGCATCAAAGTCAGTCTCTTGGATTCCTGACCTGAATCCGATGAATCCTCATCGGATTTTTCGTTAATGTTCAGAACCAAAAAATTTAAATATCTATAAAAGTAAGACAAGTGTTTTCGTATTTACCAGATGCCATATTGAGGTGTATAATATATGTGTAATATAAATACACAGGAGCGGCAGTATGGAACTATATAGAACTCAAATTCTCCTTGGCAAAAAGCAGCACGAGACTCTTTCCCAGATTGCTGAGGAGGAAAAGCGTAGTCTATCTGAAATTGTACGAGAGATGATTGACCGCGAACTTCTATATCGTCAACGACGACAGATGCTGATTGCAGCTCGTGAACTTCAAGCAGATTACCAGACAGATCCCTCATTCACCGATTTCACTGCCCTTGATGGTGAAAATTTCCTTTTCGAGGATGAAATTAATGCAGAGGGGTGACATCTGGCTCGTAAACCTCGATCCAACAATCGGGTCAGAAATTCGCAAAACGCGTCCGGCCGTCATCGTGAGCAGCGATCTAGTGGGCATCTTACCCCTGAAGGTTGTTGTTCCCTTAACCGAATGGAAGGATAGATATGCCAGTGCACCCTGGATGGTTCGTATTGACTGCGATCCACAAAATGGCTTGAGTAAAGACTCTGCAGCTGACGGCTTGCAAATACGATCAGTATCTGATCAAAGATTGGTCAAAAAACTGGGGTTTTTATCGACTATCCAGGTCGCACAGATTGTACAGGCTGTCTTGAATGTCCTCCAGCGCTGATTTACAAAGTTCATTGATCATTTCTCTTGAGAAGTTCGCGTATGGTGGTGACGCGATGGGACGATTAGACGATGGCCGGGCGGTCTTCGTCCCGTTTGGGCTGCCCGGTGAGCGCGTCCGTGTTCGCCTGACGGAGGAAAAGCGCGGTTTTGCACGCGCCGAGCTGCTGGAGGTCCTGGAGGCATCACCGCAGCGGGTCGCGCCGCGCTGCATCCATTTCGGTGTCTGTGGGGGATGCCACCACCAGAACTTATCTTATGAAGAGCAATTGAAAGCAAAGACAGAAATCCTGCGCGATCAATTGACCCGTATCGGCAGGATCGAAAATCCGCCTGTCCGAGAAATGGTGGCGAGCCCCAGCCCGTGGAATTACCGCAATCACGTACAGTTCCATCTGACCGATGAGGGCAAACTGGGCTATATGACCGTAGGTATCTCAAAGGTGTTTCCCCTCTCGGAATGTCATCTTCCAGAAGGATCGATCAACTCCCTGTGGCCTCAACTTGAATTCGAGCCTGAGTTGAGCCTTGAGCGGGTCTCCCTGCGCTCGGGCGCGGATAAGGAATTGATGCTCGTTCTCGACTCTGATTCTCCCGAACCGCCCGAGCTCGAGATCGAGGCAGGGATTTCGGTCGCCCATGTCTATGAGGAGAATTCGGTTGTCATTGCAGGGAATGATCATGTGGTCATCCGTGTACTGGATCGCCAATTCAAAGTTTCTGCCGCGTCCTTTTTTCAGGTCAATACTGCCATGGCAGAGAAAATGGTCGAGCACCTGATTACGAGTTTGCCGGTTTCCTCGTCTACGGTTTTGGTAGACATATATTGCGGCGTGGGGTTGTTCAGCGCTTTCCTGGCACCAAATTGTGAGCGCGTCATCGGGATCGAATCGTCGCCGTCTGCCTGTGAAGATTTCGCAACCAACCTGGATGAATTCGAAAATGTGGAGTTGTATGAGGGGTTGGCTGAGGACGTGGTCCCGCACCTCGGTCTGGACGCGGATATCGTGCTGGTCGATCCGCCGCGTGCCGGGTTGGAAAAGCGGGTCGTGGATGGAATCCTAAAGTTGACGCCTCAGATGATCGCGTATGTCTCGTGCGATCCATCCACACTGGCGCGGGATGCGGCCAGGTTCATCCAGGGGGGATATCGCCTGAAGGATGTCAGGCCTTTCGACCTGTTCCCGCAGACGTTCCATATTGAAAGTATTTCCATCTTCGACCGCTGAACGGAAACCCATCCAAAAGTTGAATATTGTGACGATTCTGCCTATACTTAAAGCAAACAGCCATCGCAGGAATTCATCATAAGGAGATTACTATGCCTACGAAAATCACCTGGTATGGACACGCTGCTCTGGGTCTCGAAACGGGCGGATATAAAATTGTCGTCGATCCCTTCCTGAATGGGAATCCCGCCGCTTCGATCTCCCCCGAGGCTATTGAGGCGGACTACATCCTCATTAGCCATGGACACGGTGACCACGTGGGCGACAGCATTGCCATAGCCAAACGGACGGGCGCAACGGTGATCAGCGTCAACGAGATTGCCGTCTGGTTTGAGAACCAGGGTATTAAATCTCACGGTCAGCACATCGGCGGCGGATTCAAACATCCGTTTGGTTATCTTAAATTGACCCTGGCGCTGCACGGCTCAGCGCTCCCGGATGGTTCGAACGGAGGCAATCCCTGCGGGTTCCTGCTCACCACGAACGATGGAGAGAAGATCTACATGGCTCAGGATACGGGCCTGTTCGGTGACATGAAGCTGATCGGCGAAGAGGGGCTGGATTTGGCATTCATCCCCATTGGGGACAACTACACCATGGGACCGGACGACGCGCTGCGAGCTGTCAAATTCCTGGAGCCCAAAGCGGTCATTCCTATCCATTACAATACTTTTGACCTGCTCAAACAGGATGAGAACGCCTGGGCAAAGCGCGTACAGGATGAGATAAACACCCAGGTTGTCCTGCTTAAGCCTGGAGAGAGCTATTCGCTGTAATCTAATAAAAGGTTACAAACCACCTCCCGAAAATTGACTTGAGTTGTTGTTTATGCTAGGATACTTAATGTGTCACGTATCCGACTTATTGATAACTCTCGAATATGATGCATGGACAGATTCAAGCACCACAGAGATTGAAGATTACTTTGGAAAATCATCGCGCATAGACGATGGTTTTTGTTTAATTTTTTCCTTTTCATCTCAATTGAGGAGTTGAGCCATGAAACTAAAAAATCGTCAAAACATGATTTCGAATGGTTTCCTGATCCTGGCAATGCTGGCAAGTTCATTTGCAGCCCTGGGAACGACTGAAACCGCCCGGGCTGATCACACGGCGAATCCCTCCAGCGTTACCGTCGC
Organism: Anaerolineales bacterium; assembly: GCA_035250835.1. Lineage (GTDB taxonomy): Bacteria > Chloroflexota > Anaerolineae > Anaerolineales > Villigracilaceae > Defluviilinea. The sequence continues at coordinate 7,634 of DATFET010000271.1, read as the reverse complement.
CGGTTCGCTGCAGAGTGAACTGGGCTGTCCCGGTGACTGGCAGTCGGATTGCGCCAGTACTCATCTTGCCCATGATGCAAATGATGACGTGTGGCAGAGGACATTTTCAGTGCCAGCCGGCAACTGGGAATACAAAGCCCCGCTCAATGACAGTTGGGATGAAAACTATGGTTTGAATGCCGTAGCTGGGGGCGCCAATATCCCGTTGAATTTGGGCGCGGATACCTCGGTCAAGTTTTACTATGATCATAAGTCACATTGGATCACCGATAATCAGAATTCGGTCATTGCAGTTGCGCCGGGCAGCTTTCAGTCAGAGCTCGGTTGTTCTGGCGATTGGGCGCCGGATTGTCTGCGCTCGTGGCTGCAGGATACAGACGGTGATGGTATCTACACATTCGAGACCACCCTGCCAGCAGGCAATTACGAAAGCAAGGTGGCACTCAACGAAAGCTGGGATGTGAACTATGGAGCAGGCGGGGTGCAGGATGGAGCCAACATTCCCTTCACGGTCAATGCCCCGGACGACAACGTAACCTTTAGCTACGATGCAACAACCCATGTTTTAACCATTAATGTAGTGAGCTCCGGTCCCCAACCCGATAACAACGTCGAATGGAATGGATTGCGTCACGACTCGCGCGACCTTCTCTATCGTACGCCGGGTGGTGCAGTGAAAACCGGTACAGCGGTGACGATCCGTTTCCGGACCTTTCATAACGATGTAACCAGTGTCAGCCTGCGCGTGTTTGACGCCAACTCCAACAGCCAGCAAATTATCCAGATGTCACCTGCCGCGACGGATGTATCCTGCTATCAAGCCGGCCTCGAAGCTTCCGCCTGCGATTATTGGACGGCAACGCTGCCGAACACACAGGCAAATAACCTGTGGTATCGGTTCATTGTCACAGACGGCACGGACACCGACTATTACGACGACAACACTGCCGCTCTCGACGGTGGGCTGGGTGCGACAACGGACGATCAGGAGGACCACAGCTTTGCGCTCATGGTCTATGAACCTAACTTCACATCCCCGTCCTGGGCAAAGAGCGCGGTGATCTATCAGATCTTCCCGGACCGCTTCCGCGATGGCCGCAGTGACAACAATCCAAAGACCGGTGACATCCGCTATGACGACCCGGTGCTGAAACTTCCATGGGGTACGCTCCCTGAGGGTTATTGCCGAAACTATTCGGATGGCGCGACCAACTGTCCCTGGCGATTTGATACGACCCCACCCGACTGGAGTCCCACCAAGGAAGGTCCGCGCGGACGCGATTACTTCGGCGGCGATCTCAAAGGTGTGGACCAGTATCTGGCTTACCTGCAGTCCCTGGGTGTAAATACGATCTACTTCAATCCGATCTTCGATGCCGGCTCCAACCATTCCTACGATACCCAGGATTATTACAAGATCGATCCCTACTTTGGCACACAAAAGGATTGGGAGAACCTGGTCAAACACGCGAATCAACGCGGCATGAAGATTGTTCTGGATGGTGTGTTCAATCACATGTCCTCCGACAGCCCGATTTTCGACCGCTATCACCACTACGCAACAAATGGCGCCTGTGAATCGGCGAGCTCTCCTTACCGTTCATGGTTCTATTTCCATGATGTGACACCGGGCACAGGGACGTGTGTCAGCAGCACTGGTGTAGCGAATGCGGCTACTTATGATGGCTGGTTCGGTTTTGACAGCATCCCGGTCATCAATAAATCCCTGCCGGCCGTGCAGCTATACTTCCTGACCGGCAACAACAGTGTTTCCCGTTATTGGCTGAACCAGGGCGCCTCCGGCTGGCGCATGGACGTTTCCGGGGATCCCAGTTTCCCGAATGGATATTGGGAGACGTTCCGTGCCATCACGAAAGGATCCAATCCAAATGCTCTTCTGATCAGCGAGACCTGGCAGAAGGACAGCACTCTTCTCCGCATGTTACGCGGCGACCGGCTGGACACCACCATGAACTACCGTCTGCGCGATGCGGTGATCGGGCTGCTTGCACCGCAGGGTTTTGACTCCAAGGGCTTTGCCGACAGCGGGCGCATTATCCTGCCTTCTGAATTTGCAGCCCGCATGGAATCGATCCGTGAAGATTACCCGGATGCAGCGTATTACTCCCTGATGAATCTGCTCGACAGCCATGATACAGAGCGCCTGCGCTGGACGCTGACGCCCGGTGAAGAAACCACGGCCAACAAGGAGCTCAATGCGGCGAATGTTGCCGAAGGCAAGCTGCGTCAGCAAATTGCATCCGTGATCCAGTTCACAGTGCCCGGCGCGCCGACCGTGTTCTACGGCGACGAAGTGGGCATGACAGGTGATGATGACCCGGATGACCGCCGCACGTATCCATGGGCGGACCTTGGCGGTTCGCCTGACCAGGCGATGTTCGACCACTACAAGGCCCTTGCCACGCTCCGTAGTGCGAACGGTGTTCTGGTCAATGGCGATTTCAAAATTTTGCTGGCTGATGATGACTCAGGTGTTGTGGCATACGGACGCAAGACAAACAACCAGGCTGCTGTGATCATTATTAACCGCAGCAGCTCAGCTCAGTCCGGCGTCATTCCTGTAGCGGGCTACCTGCCGAATAACCTGACCCTGAACCGGGAGTATGCAGTAGGCAGCGGGAGTCAGAGTTCTGTCAATGTTGTGAATGGTGTGATCAACGGCTCGATTGGACCGATGAGCGCTGTTGTCTTCCTCAGCGGCAATGTTGACTTGCAGCCCAGCGCTGCTCCCTCCAATTTAAACGTCACCAATGAAGGCAATGCTGAAGTAAGCCTGGCATGGAACGCGGTATCCGGAGCAGCAGCCTATACCGTGTATCGAAGCCCATTGACCGGCGGCGGTTATGTTAAAGTCAATACCACTCCATTGGGAAGCACCAATTTCACGGATACCGGTTTGAGCAATGCACGAACATACTACTATGTGGTAACTGCCCTTGATGCTGCTGGAAACGAGAGTGCATATTCAAATGAAGTAAATGCCGTGCCTCATTACATGATCGGCTGGGCAAACCTGCAATGGCCGCCCAGCATGACACATACGATCAGCACAGTGGATCGCACGGATGATGTCTATGGTCAGGTCTGGATCGATGGCGTGACCAATCAGGCTGGTGCAACACCCGGATTGCTCGCACAGTTAGGCTTTGGACCGGATGGAAGTAACCCCGAAAACAACCAGAGCTGGACCTGGGTGGATGCATCCTTCAATGTAGATGCAGGCAATAACGATGAGTTCAAGGCAGGCCTGTTGCCGGAAGTGACGGGCACATTCGACTATGCCTATCGTTACTCAACGACCCATGGCAGGGACTGGGTCTATGCAGACCTGGATGGCATTGGGAATGGATATAGCACAGCCCAGGCTGGCAGCCTGACAGTCAACTCCAGCGGCGACTCCACCGCGCCCGCAGCACCGACGGGACTGAATGTGGTTTCCGCTTCGCCGGCCGGCATCCAGCTTGCATGGGATGCGGTCACAGGCGACCCGACATTGCACGGCTATGAAGTTCTACGCAGCGAATCGAACGGTGGACCTTATACCAAAGTCGCCCTGGTCACTGGCACAAGCTATACAGATACGTCTGTGTTTGAGAATGTAACCTATTACTATGTCGTGCTAGCCGTGGATACTTCCTTCAACCGCTCGGGCAATTCCAATCAGGTTAGCGCGGAAGCCGAGCTGCGCACGGTAACACTGGTCTTCACGGTGACAGTACCGGCAACAACTGACGGGACCGGACGCTCGGTCTACATTGCCGGCTTCCTCGACCGGCTGGATGGTGGTCTACCGCAATGGGATCCGGGCGGTGTCGTCCTGACCCGGGTAGATGCGACCCACTGGACGATCACTCTGACCGGCAAAGAAGGGACGCAGATCGAGTACAAGTACGCATTAGGCAGTTGGGATTACGTCGAGAAGGATGGCGTCTGCGCTGAGATCCCCAACCGTCAGTTGACTCTCAGCTATGGATCCAACGGCACACAGGCTGTGAATGATGATGTGCCAAACTGGCGCAATGTCGCCCCTTGTGGGAACTGATCCATAGAATCTAACTTCGAATCAAAATAGCGACTCGCAATTGAGTCGCTATTTTGATTATTCATCCTGTAATTCAAGGGTTGGGAATCTGAAAAACTTCGAACGGCTCCAGGCCGAGAGCATTCAGATCATACCCGCCTGGTGAATATACTGTCTGAGCGTTCAACCTTTCCAGAAAGTCCTTGTAATAGCCGGTGAACACGATCACATACGTAACATCCTGTCCGCGGACAAAATCCGCCAGCTTCGCATGATCATTCATGATCGGGATCACTTTGGGCGTGACCAGCCCGGCCAGGTCGACGAGCTGCCGCTGGGTAATGTAACCCACGAGACCAATATCATGAGTGGCGATGATGGCATCCTTGGGAGTGTTATCATCCACCCAGCGGGCGACCTGTGCATGATTGGCGTTCAACAGCTTGACCTGTAACGCATAAGTGGACGCGCCGTTGAACCATAAAACAATGGTCATTCCGCCGACGACCAGCCACACTGCGGTTCGCAAACGCTGGCTAAGCTGAAACTTTTCAAAAAGCATGGTCAGCCCTTCTACCCCCAAGATTGCAAGAAGGGGTATCAAAGGCATAAGATATCTTCCATGATGGTAGATGGCAGGGATGGCGACAGCGTAGATGAGGATGAGGGACAGTGACCAGGCAAAGGCGTAGTAGAGAGCCGTCCTCTTGTGACGGATCGTGGTGTAGATGGCGAATCCCGCACATGGAACCAGTAGCATCAACGGTCCATTCCAGAAATAGAGAAACACATTCCAGATGTATCCCACGGACTTCCAAATTGAAAATGGATATCCATACTGCATGAACTTCGAGGAAATCGTGGAGGGGAAGGGCCGTCCGTTCAGGCTGTAGTTGAAGATCATCCACGGGCTGACGATGATCAGAAGAACACCAAGAAAAATAGCAGAAGTGGTAAGAAGTCTTGAAAGATTTCTGCGATTCTCGACGAGGATTTTTACACCGTAGATGGCAATGAGAATAAACGCCTCAGGCCGGACCAGAAATGCCAGGCCTGCCACCAGTCCCATCAGGTACGGTGGGGAATTGCGATAAAGCAGGAGCAGGAAAAGGAGGGAGAGAAAAATAAAGAAGCTGCTCTCCATGCCGGATACAGCCGACCAGGCAAGATGCCATTCAAAAATGCACAAGACTGCAACGATCGCGGAATTTCTGAAACTTCCAAAATAGCTGAAGCTGAGGTGCGCGGCAGTGAACGCGCTAGCAACGGCAAAGATACATCCCCATAGATTAGCCCATGAATGGAAAGGGATATTCAGGAAATAACCGGCGGCAAGCAGGGCAGTCCAGCCTGCGGATGTGCTGCCGGTGGATGGAATGCCGGGCGAAAAGGCCATAAGTCCATGCAGACCCAGATTGCGCGCGTACGTCTGATGGATCCAGGCGTCGTCGAGCGGAAAACCTGCTTGATGGGAGCTATTCAGGTAGAACGCGGCGCTGACAGCTTCGAGAGCGATCGAGGCTGCAAGCAGGTAGATCCATTTTTTCATCTATACTTACAGTTGCATCCTCTCCCACTCATCCAGCTTTTCATCCATCTCTCTTTGCACACGCTCATATTCTGCGCCAATCTTGCGGACCTCGTCCGGCTTTACAAATGGACTCTCCAACTGCGCGCCCAGGTTCGAGAGCGTTGCCTCAAGTTCGGCGATCTTGTTTTCAAGCTCCTGCAATTGAGCAACTCTTCTTCTTTCTTCTTTCGTTTCCCTGCTCTTTGCTTTTCGAGCCTCGATATTTGCGTTTCGGTTATCGATCTTCTCTGTCTGCTGTGCAGAAAGGCGCGCTGCCTCTTTCTCTTTTTCTTCCTTCATCTGGGAATATGTACCGTTGAAGGTGGTCATCTCGGATTCATCAGGATTGATCTCCCAGATCTGGGTTGCCAGCGCGTCGACAAGATAACGGTCGTGGGTGACGAGCAAAATCGTTCCCTGGTACGAGTCCAGAACAGATTGCAGGACTTCCTGCGAGGGAATGTCCAAATGATTGGTCGGTTCATCGAGCAGCAGAAAGTTTGTATCTTCCCGGGCGAGTTTTGCCAATGCCAGACGTCCGCGTTCACCACCCGAGAGCATGGATACGAGTTTGAACACATCGTCGCCAGAGAACAAATATTTTCCGAGATACTCGCGCCCCTGATACGGCAGCATGCCAGGCGACGCATTCAGGATTTCATCCAGCATTGTTTTCTCTGGATCAAGCCCTTCGTGTGCCTGGGCGAAATATCCAATTTGCAGGCTCGCGCCGAGAGTCACTTCTCCAGCCAGCGGTTCGAGCTGACCCAGAATCGTTTTCAGGAATGTTGACTTGCCAGCGCCGTTCGGTCCGATCAATGCCGCGCAGTCCAGGCGGCGCAGTTCGATATCGGGCGCGGAGAACAGGAATTTTTCCGGCATACCGTCTTCGGGCGGATAACCCACCTTCAGGTTTTTTGTGCGGATGACCAGGTCGCCAGAGCGAAGCGTCGAACGCAGATGCAGGTGCAGGTCGGGTGTGACGCGTTGAGGCGGTCGCAGCGCACGCACGCGGCGTTCAGCTTCCTCTACGCTGAAGGGACTGGTCGTCGTCTCTACATCCAGCTGCGACCAGTTCGAATTGACCACCGTTTCCATGCCGACCTGTTCGATGGCTTGCACGACACGCGTCAATCGTTTGAGTTTTCCCTTTGCCTGAAGTGTGTTCTGCCCGGAGATATTTTTCCTGATGTACTCGAATTCCTTGAAAAGCTTTTCCTTCTCGCTTTCAAAAATTTCGTAGCGATGGCTCCAGCGGATCTCACGCTCCTGCAGATAGGTGCTGTAATTGCCGCGATAATATTCTGCACCGCTGATCGCCATCTCGAGCAGGGCATTGCAGGCATGATCCAAAAAATAGCGGTCATGCGAGACGATGATCGCTGCGCCTTCCCACTGCGTCAGATATCCTTCCAGCCATTCGACCGCTTTGATATCGAGATGATTGGTTGGCTCATCGAGCAGCAGCAGATCGGGATTCGACAACAGCAGGCGCGCCAGATGAGCGCGCGTACGCTGTCCGCCGGAAAGGTGATCGAGCGACATGTGGAATTCAGACGGATCGAATCCGAGGCCGCTGAGCACCTGCTTGATGCGGACCTGATAGACGTATCCGCCGCGCCGCTCGAAATCATGCTGCACGGTTCCATAGCGGACCAGGGCCTGCTCCCGTTTCAGCGGGTCGGACATTTCACTTTCGAGTCGCTCCAGCTCTCCCTGCATGCGGATGAGGTCCGCGAACGGCTCGAGGCACACATCCCACAACACGCCCTGCAATTCAAAATCCGCTTCCTGTGAAAGATAGCCGATGCGCAGATTTTTGGCGCGCGTGATGGTCCCCCCAGAGGGTTCCTCCTGCCCGATCAGGATGCGAAACAGGGTCGTCTTGCCGATGCCGTTAGGACCGACCAGCGCGAGCCGCGCGCCTTTCGCCACCGAAAAGGTGACCCCGGCGAATAGGTCCTCCGCGCCGAAAGATTTGGAGAGAGAACTTACAGTGATGAGGGACATAGATTATTGTAG
>DATFET010000269.1:0-19169 GCA_035250835.1 Anaerolineales bacterium | reverse complement strand
CGCCAATCGAGAGCGGCAGGATATCCAATTTCGGTTTATCGGACGCGATCGACTCACAAATTTCCAGCATGTGCGCGCCGAGAACTTTATCTCCGTTGACACCCAGGTGATAAGTGTAGTCCTCCATGAAGCTGACACCGCCAGGTAGTCCTCCGCTCATCACCTTCATGGCCCGCACGAGAGCAGACGTTTTCCAGTCGCCTTCCGCGCCGAAGCCATAGCCATCCCGCATCAAACGCTGGACTGCCAGCCCCGGCAGTTGTGCTAGTCCATGCAGGTCTTCAAACGTTGTTGTGAAGGCTTTGAAGTCCCCTGCCTGCAGAAAGCTGCGCAACCCGGCTTCAATCCGTGCGCCCTCATGCAGGGATGGATACCTCTCGCCGCCGGGTCGTAGCGCTGGAACAACCTCATATTCATCCAGATAAGCCTGGATCATCATTTCAACATCGGAATCGCTGGTTTCATCGATGGCCCTGACAAGATCCCCCACCCCATACCCATATACATCATATCCAAACTGGATCTGTGCCTCCACCTTGTCGCCCTCGGTAACGGCGACATCGCGCATGTTATCGCCAAAGCGGGCGATTTTTGCCCCCTGCCAGTCGGCCCACGCACCAGCCGCGCGCACCCAGATCCCAATATCAGACTGGAGTTCCTGATCGCTCCAATGACCCACCAGCACTTTACGGTTGAGACGCAGGCGGCTCCCAATGAATCCAAACTCACGGTCACCGTGCGCGGCCTGATTCAAGTTCATGAAATCCATATCAATTTCAGACCAGGGGATTTCGCGGTTGTATTGTGTGTGCAGATGCAGGAAGGGTTTCTTAAGCAGATTCAAACCTGCGATCCACATCTTCGCGGGGGAAAACGTGTGCATCCAGGTGATCAAGCCTATGCAGTTCCCTGTTGAGTTGGCTTCCAGACATAATTCACGGATCGCGTCGGGAGTTGTCAGCACCGGTTTGAAAATCACTTGAACAGGGATATGCGCTGAATCATCTAAAGACCTGGCGATCTCGCATGAATGTTCAGCAACTGTTTCCAGGGTTTCGGGACCATACAAATGTTGACTGCCCGTTACAAACCAAACTTCGTAGTGTTTCAAATCAATCATAACTGCCTCGCTTAGCATCCTCTTCGTCATTGTCCGTACACATTCATATACCGATGATGCAATTTCTTCACATCTTCCTGTGGAATTTCATCCGGTGTACCGATCTGCATGGCAAGCCAGACTGTCCTGGCGTTGTCCTCGGTCATAACCGCAGCTTTGACGGCGGCTCTGGCATTCTTCCCGATGGTAAACACGCCGTGATTCTTAAGCAGCACAGCAGGGGATTCACCGATACTCTCAAGGACCACTTTACCGATGGATTCATCACCGATCAATGCAAATCCTCCACATGGGATGGGGCCGCCGAACTCATCGGCGATGGCTGTCAGCACAACAGGAATGGGCCTGTTGACCGCAGCAAATGCAGTCGCATACCCGGAATGGGTATGGGCTACCCCGCCCACGTCCGCGCGATGTCTATAAATATAAAGATGGCTGGCCGCATCCGAGGACGGTTTCAAACTTCCTTCGACGACTTTCCCATCCAAATCCAAAACCACCATATGTTCAGGACACATTTCTTCATAACGGACTCCGCTTGCCTTGAGCACCACCCGTCCGGTCTCTGCATCGCGCCCGCTGACGTTGCCGCTCGTCCACGCCACGAGATTGTTTCTGGGTAATTCAAGGTGCAACTGCACCAATTCTTCCTTTAGTTTTTCGAGCATCTTACTTCCTCGCTTCCGCCTTGATAGCTTTCAATCTCTTCATTACATCGTTCGCGCCGCGCCCAAAGTAATCATGCAGGCTGACATATTCTGCATATAATTTTTCATAGGCTTTCTGATTTTTAGGATTCGGGAAATAGGCCTCGTCCTTGAGATGCGCCATCACTTTTGCTGCATCGTAAATCGAATCGTATCCCCCCAGGTCTTTGCCTGCCGCGACCGCGCCGAACATCGCCGACCCCAAACCCGGTGTCTGTTTCGATGCGCTGACTTTGATCGGCACCCCAATCACATCTGCATAGATCTGCATCAGCAGCCTGTTCTTTTCCGGCAGTCCGCCGCATGCGACCAGTTCATGGATGGGCACACCGTTCTTCTGGAAGGCTTCGATGATGATACGCTTGCCGTACGCTGTCGCTTCGATCAGGGCACGATAGATTTCCTCGGGTTGGGTCGCAAGCGTCATGCCAAGGATCATGCCCGTCAAATCCACATCCACCAGTACAGAGCGATTCCCATTCCACCAATCGAGAGCGAGCAATCCGCTTTCGCCAACCTTGAGTCTGGAGGCTTTCTCTTCGAGCATCTGATGAATATCAATCCCGCGTTCCCTGGCTTCGGTTTCATATACAGCTGGCACGCCGTTCTCCACGAACCACGCAAAATGATCGCCCACGCAGGATTGACCCGCTTCATAACCAAAGTAGCCGGGGATGATGCCATCCTCCACGTAACCACACATGCCCGGGACAATGTGTTCTTCAGTGCCGAGCACCATGTCACATGTGGATGTACCCATGATCATCACCATGCGTCCAGGCTCGGTCACGGTCGCGGCGGGGACAGCCACATGCGCATCGACATTGGCAACCGCAACGGCAGTGCCGGGTTTGAGACCGGTCCACTGCGCGGCCTGTTCACTAAGTCCGCCGGCGCGCTGACCCACGGGCAGGATGTCAGTGGAGAGTTTTTCTTCGATCACGCTGGCAAGCCGAGGATGGAGAGATGCGAAGTATTCCTTTGAGGGAAACCCATCACGCTTCGACCAGATCGCCTTATATCCCGCGCTGCAGCTGTTGCGAGTTTCCACACCTGTGAGCTGCCACACGGCCCAATCCGCGGCTTCGATCAGGCGGTCGGCGGCTGCATAAATCTCAGGCGCTTCGTTGACAATTTGCAGCACCTTCGAAAAAAACCATTCGGATGATATCTTGCCGCCGTAACGATCGAGCCAGCCCTGATTCATGGCGCGCGCAGCTTCATTGATCCTGTCCGCTTCGGGCTGCGCAGCGTGATGTTTCCATAATTTTACCCAGGCGTGCGGATGAGTCCGAAACTCCGGCAGATCGCACAAAGGCGTGCCATCTCTTTTCACAGGCAGCATCGTGCAGGCAGTGGAGTCAATCCCGATGCCGATCACATCCTCTGCATCCACACCGGACTCTTTGAGAACCGCGGGGATCGTGCATTGGAACACCCGTACATAATCTTGTGGGTCCTGCAACGCCCAGTCAGGCTCAAGATAAATTTCAGTGCTCGGAAGTTTTTCATCGATCACGCCGTGCGAATATGGATAAACGGCAGTTGCGATCTCATCGCCATTCGCCACATCCACAAGGACCGCCCGGCCAGACTCTGTTCCAAAATCAACACCAATTGCATATTTCATGCCTGCATTTGTTTTTGGAGTATTCATGGATCCTCACAACTCGATCATAACTTTCAATCCCTCGCGCCGCTCGGCCGCACGAAAAGCCTCACCAGCCTGATCGAGCGGAAAGCGATGCGTGACAATCGAGCGGACATCGACCAAGCCTTTCGACACCAGCCCGATCGCGCGCGGATAAGTATGCTTCATGCGCCTCACAAGCTTGATGGTGAGTCCCTTCCGGCGCGCGGTCGAGGCTGAGAACGAAGTCCTGTCATCCTCTGGGATGCCGGCCAGGATCACCTTTCCACCTGGACAAACAGCGGCGAACGCATCGTCGACAGCCTCCTGCGCTCCGGCTGCATCGAAAGCTACATCGACTCCATGCCCCTGGGTCGCCGCTCGGATCTCACTCAGCCGCGCAGGATCTCCCGCTAAAAAACCCTGACTCGCCCCCAAACGTTTTGCCGCTTCGACTCGATGCCCGAGTTTATCTGTCCCAATGACATTCACCGCGCCCGATAGCTTCGCCAGCTGAATGATCAGCAGCCCAATGGGACCACAACCGAAGACACCGACTGTCATCCCGGCTTTGAGTTTTCCCAGATCGACTGAGTGGATGGCAACTCCCAGGGGTTCGAGCATTGCACCATCATCGAGGGAGAATGAATCGGGCAATGGGAACAGACAGCGGGTCGGGAAGGAGGCGTACTCGCGTAATCCGCCGTCGTGTTTGCCATGCCCCGCAAAGATGATGTTCTCACACAGGTTTGGATGTCCCTGCTCACATAATTCGCAATGACCGCAGGCAATGGCAGGGTCGATCGCCACAGGCTGACCCTCTTCTGTGATGCCCGCAAACTCATGTCCAAGCACCAATGGGCGGTCCAGTTTCGCGTCACCGATCGCGCCCTCCGAGAACCAATGCAAGTCTGAGCCGCAGACGCCCACCGATTTCACGTGAATTAACTGCTCGCCTGCTCCTACTGCGGGGATGGGTTCTTCATGTATTTTTAAATCTCCACTGCCATGCAAACGTATAGCTTTCATCCAGTTATGCCTCATTAACCTTTCAGTTCCAATCGGATTTGTTTCCATTCGGGTCTACTTTTCTGTGATATCGAGAGCATAATTCAAATACGTTCTTGGCTTTTTCGATTCCACGCTCAACAAAATGTAAAAGCCTTTGACATCCTGGGGAGTTAACACTTCAGTAGTCCACTCCGTCGTTTCATTTGCTGGAGTGATTGGGATTTCCGCGATGTCCAGACTCTCGTAAACTCCATAAATAATGCCATCTTCACCGATCACAGGCGGGGTGCCGATATGGGTTTTCAAGGGGAATTTGGTCGGGTTGAAATTTTGCCAGGTGAATTGGAAGCCCGTATCTGTGCGCTGCGTATCGAGCAGGGTAACGACATTCTCACTGAGCCCGGTGATGCTGAGCCCGGGCTCCTGGGTTAAACCCTCCACGGGTGTGCCGACCGGATAGGTCAGATCTGTAACCACCTGGTCCAGCTCGAGTTCCAGCGTTCCCTCGGTTCTGTTCGCCTGCGGGTCGTAGTCATCCAGAATACCTTCGAAGCTTTCAAAGTCGATTGTGAGCCTGGATCCGTCAGATGCGGTCGCGCCCTTGCATTCCACATAAAGTGGCTGGGTCTTGACCTCATCAGATTCTTCAACAGTGTAGCCCTGCATTTGAAAGCCTGGCGCCAGTCGGTGCCCGCCAGTCCCAACGAAAACGGTATCACAGTTGCTGGTTTCTCCATCTGCAGTGGTCAGGACGGCCGGTGTACCCTCAATCGCCCGCATCGTGCTCCAATCGCCGGTATCGTTCCGTATGGCGAGGTCCACATGCAGATCGCCCGTCTCGGAGCTGTCTACATTCGTGACCATCCCGCTCCACTTCCCTGGTTCCACTCCCACTCCAGTTCCGCCCGTTTCTTCCAGACCTTCCGGCAGCACGATATACACGCAGGCAGGTGTCAGAAGGGTACACACCAGTAAAACCAGAATGACAATCTTTTTCACATTCACTCATCCTTCTTCCCAGATGGAAGACTTTACAATTGGAACCAACCTCATATGTTTTCAGTCGACGCCGATGGGAAGACAGCTGCATCCATACGGCGCGATCCGATCAGGATCAGGGGTTGAAACTCGGAAGCAGCGGCCGGAGCGTCGCCAGGGCAAAGGCGTAATCTGGAGGCATGGCTGTTGTACCATCCACCCCGGTAGCGGACTTTTCCTGGCCGTTGTAGGATACGAGGATGTAGTGCGCGAAGCACTGCCGGCAGGGATTAAGGTAGGTGCTGTATATATCATCTGTGAACCATTTATGGTCCACGCTGATGGCGGTGAGCAAGCCTTCCACTTCCGCTGGGGTCAATTGGTTTTCAACCTCGTTATTCCCGTCTGTGCCCGTGATCCGGCCATCCGCATAGATCGCGAACAGCTCATCCACGCACTGCGGCCCGGCGGTGCGGTTGTACACGATCACAGCGCCTTCCAGTATCAGACTCTCAGCCTCAGCTTCATGGAAGGGTTTGACCTCGCAGCGAGTGCTTTCAACTGTGGCTGCAGGTGAGGCAGAGGCATAACGGGCATAGGTAAAGACCGCGGCGAGGCCAAAGACAGCAAGCACGCCAAATCCAATGACGAGCCCCTGCTGTTTTCTGCGCGCAGCCACCCGCGCTGGCGAAAGCTGCCCGCCCTGGCGACCAGCCTTGCGGTTTACCAAAACAGTTTGCACACCAATAAAGAAAAAGGTCAGCACACCGATAATAATTCTTGTCCACCAGGAGCTAAGAGAACCGATAAACTGAATCAGAGCCTGTGTAACGGCGAGAACAAGGACCCCGAACAATGTGCCAATGACGTAACCCGAGCCGCCAGTCAACATCGTCCCGCCCATGACAACTGAAGCAATGACCTCCAACTCGAAACCCGTTGCATACAAGCCGTGCCCGGAATAAACAAATACACTCAGAGAAAGGCCAGCCAATGCTGAACAAAAACCGTTAAAGGTATATACCAGCATTTTTGTCCTGTTTACTGGCAAGCCCATCAACCGGGCAGATTGTTCATTTCTGCCTTCATTGCCTCCTATCGCATAGATGGTGCGGCCAAAACGCGTATAATGCGCAACAAAGATAGCGACCCCGAGCAACACGAATCCTGCAACCACCGGTATGGAAATATAGGGTGGCGGATTTCCCTGTTTTACAGCAAGCTCCATCAATCCCGGGATCAGAATTTTCGTTCCCCCCAGAATTTGAAACAGGCTGTTGTCAATGGTCACCGCATCATCGCTGATAAAGAAACACATCCCGCGGGTAAACCACATGCCTGCGAGAGTTGCGATAAACGGCTGGACTTTGAGGTAGGTGATGAAGCCGCCCATGGTAGCGCCCAGAGCCATTCCCATCGCCAGCATGAGCAGGATCACAAGCCATGGATCCCAGCCGTCGCGAAGGAGTACAGCCGATGCTACCGTCGTTAACGCCATCACACCGCTCACCGAAAGGTCAATACCCCCCGTCAGAATGACGAATGTCATCCCGATGGCGCTGATCAGGTAAAAGGAGCTGTTTCGAAACAGGTTAAAGAATACCTGTGGGTTTCGCATGCCAACGAAGAAATAAGCCCCGATCGCATACGCAGCCACCGCAAGAAGGGCTGTAGCCCACAATGGGATGAACTTGCGATTATTGGAGAAGAAATTTTTTACTGTCTGCTTCACGGCTATATCCCTTTATTCGGCGTGCCGATCCACTGGACAAAACCTCTGACTTGCTTCGAATACAAGATAATTACAAAAATAACCACCAGAGCTTTGATTGCCTGAAGCGCAAACGCCGGTACACCGATCGCATACATGGATTGGGTGACAGCCTGCATGACCAGGGCGCCAACCATGCTGGCCAGCAGCGAGAAACGTCCTCCCGACATAGCAGTCCCGCCGATCACTACGGCCAGAATCGCATCCAATTCAGTCGTGAGGCCAATGTTATTGGCATCCGAAGTCTTGATGTTGGAACTGGCAACCAATCCTGCGATCCCGGCGCATAAACCGGAAAAGGTGTAGACCAAAAGTTTTATTTTCTTTTCGTTAATACCGCTGTAAAAGCTGGATTTAAAATTGATCCCCACCGATTCAATGAACATCCCGATGGCAGTTTTGCGGGTCAGGAGCCAGGTAATAATGAACACAATCGCCACGATATATAAAGAAAATGGCAGGATCACCCATCCCTGTCCCAGGAATGTGAACAGCTTGTACGTGATTTGAACCCTGAGCCCATTGGTGATTAACTGCGCGATCCCACGTCCCGCGATCATCAGGATCAGTGTGGCTACCATTGGCTGAATTCGCACGTAAGCTACCAGCATTCCATTCCACAGTCCGCAAAGGATGGACATAACCAATGCCGCCGTGATCACCACCCACAACGGCTGGAAGGTGTAATTGGGATCTGTAACAAAAAAGACCTCGTTCTTCAAGGCGGACGGGTTCATCAATATCCCGGCGACCGAAGCCGCAATCGCCATGACTGCGCCCACGGACAGATCGACGCCGCCGGTAGCAATCACCAGAGTCATACCGATCGCCAGGAGCATGACAGTCGAACCATTTCTGAAGATATCGATCAGACTTCCGTGCAGGTTTCCATCTCTGTTTTCAATATCGAAAAAGCCGGGGATGAAGAGATAATCAAAAAGCAGGATAAGTAGTAATGCGAGGATCGGAAAAAGAAGCCTGCTCTCTGTGATGTTTTTCCACTTGAATGACTTGAAAAGCTTGTTCATGATTCGCTCCCTGCAATTGCATGGATGATCGTTTTCTCATCCACCTCGCCAGCGAACTCGGCAACTTTCTCACGCTCGCGTAAAACAACAACGCGATGGCTTGTGCGCAGCACTTCTTCCAGTTCTGAGGAGATAAATACGCACGCCATGCCCTCCTCTGCCAGTGAAAGCACCAGTTTCTGAATCTCTGCTTTGCTCCCTACGTCAATCCCGCGGGTAGGTTCATCAAGGATCAGCACTGAGGGGCTAGTAGCCAGCCATCGGGCGAGAATAACTTTCTGCTGATTGCCGCCGCTCAGGTTTTTTACCAGCTGATCAGCGGACGGAGTGGCAATATTCAACAATTTAATGTATTGATCGGCGATCTCATATTGCTGTTGTACACTGATGTAGTTGAACCAGCCGCGGCTTGCCTGTAAAGCCAGAATAATATTTTCCCTGACCGTTAGTTCATCCACGATCCCGGCTGCCTTTCGATCTTCCGGGCAGAGAGCCACACCGCGTTTGATCGATCCAAGCGGGGAGTAATCCATGATCACAATACCGTTAAGGCTGACCGTGCCAGAGTTCGCTTTTTCAACGCCGAACAGGATGCTGGCCGCTTCGGTGCGCCCGGATCCCAGAAGTCCCGCCAGACCGACTACTTCTCCGGCATGCAAATCTAAATCGAAAGGCTGAATGGCGCCGGTCAGTCCAAACTCCCTTGCCTGCAGCAGGGCTTCGCTCCTGATATGTTTGCTGCTTTCCAGTTTTATTTTTGACATCTCGTCAAATTCAGCCAGGCTGCGGCCGATCATGTTGGAGATCAATGCCAGGCGGGTGATCGAGGCTGTTTCGTAAGTCCCGACCAGCCTGCCGTTGCGCAGGACAGTGATCCTATCCGATATCTCGAAAACCTGGCCCATAAAATGAGTAATGAAAATAATTCCTACGCCCTCATTTTTGAGTTTCCTCATCACTTTAAATAGTTGTTCCGTTTCATGGACGTCCAGACTGGATGTGGGCTCATCCAGAATGAGTATTTTCGCAGTTGACACATAAAGCGCCC
Source organism: Anaerolineales bacterium (assembly GCA_035250835.1). Taxonomy (GTDB): domain Bacteria; phylum Chloroflexota; class Anaerolineae; order Anaerolineales; family Villigracilaceae; genus Defluviilinea. The sequence continues at coordinate 9,876 of DATFET010000269.1, read as the reverse complement.
GTGCGATCGCCACCATTTGCTGAATCGCCACTGGATACGACCCCAAAAGCTGGGTAACATCAATGTCGAGCCCCAGCAGGCGCTGGAGTGTATCCTTTGCCAGGGCATACATCCCGGCCCAATCGATCCGTCCCAGCTTGTGTGGCTCATATCCAAGGAGGATGTTTTCTGCAACTGTCAGATTGGGGCACAGGTTGATCTCCTGATAGACCGTGCTTATCCCCAGGGATTGGGCATGCTGCGGGGATTTTGCCTGGATCTCCCTGCCTTCAAGCAGAATCCTCCCTGCATCCGGCCGGTCCACGCCGGTCAGTACCTTCATCAGGGTGGATTTCCCCGCTCCGTTCTCCCCTACCAGGCAGAGGATCTCACCCTTTCTGAGTGTCAAGCTCACATCTTCAAGCGCCTGCACGCCTGGGAAGGCTTTGCTGATACCCTCCATGATGAGTATGTTCTGGTCTGTATCGGACATGCCAGCCTGCCTTTAATAAACATATCTTTTGAAGGAATGGGAAGCAACCTGTCAGATTGCTTCCCATTCGTTTGTTATTGTTGCTACTGGTCTGTCAATTACGAAAGGTCAGCAGATTGGAGGCTGCATCCTAGTACTTGCGACCGGCGGCAATTTCCTCCAGGTTCGGATCGTCCATATAGAACTCGCTTTCCTGCGAGGGAATCCATTTGGGGAGGGCTTCGCCGTTCAAGGCAGCGAGGGCGGCTTCGTAGACCTGGGGTGCAAGCAGTGGATTGCACTCGATGGCTCCATTCAATGTACCATCCAACATGGCCTGGAACGCACCGGAGGTCGCGTCGACGGAGATGATCTTGACATCTTCAGCCGGCACGAGACCTGCTTCCTTGAGGGCCTCGATCGCGCCGAATGCCATTTCGTCATTTTGTCCGAAGATGCCCTGGACGTCCTGGCTCTGCTTGAGCCATGCTTCAGTTACTTCCTTGCCTTCCTTGATGCTCCAGTTGGCGGTCTGGCTGTTGGTGACGGTGATGCCGCACGCCTCAGCGGTCTCGCGGAAGCCCTTACCACGGTCAATGGCGGGAGCGGAGCCCACGTTGCCGACCAGTTCCCAAACGTTCTTATTCGGGCTGTCTTTGAGCAGCTCGCACATCGCCTTGCCCGCCTTTCGGCCTTCTTCCACGAAATCTGCGCCGATGAAGGTCACATAATAATCATCGAGACCATCGATACGACGGTCAGAAAGGATGACAGGCTTGCCGGCAGCTTTGGCATCCTTCAACACTTGTTCCCAGCCGGTCGTCTCCAACGGAGACATAATGATCACGTCCACTTCCGGATCCTGAATGAACTGCTGGAAACCGGCCACCTGCTTGGCAAGATCGTTCTGGGAATCATAGAACTTCAGGTTCAGGCCCAACTGCTCGGCAGTCTCCTTGAAGGAAGCGGTATTTGCTGCGCGCCAACCGCCTTCAGAACCAGTCTGCAGGAAGCCGACGGTCATATCGGGATAGGTCCACACCTTCGCTGCTGGAGCCTCAGTTGCCACTGGAGCGGCTGGCTGACACGCTGCCAACGTCAGAGCCAAAACCACGGTCAGGAAAACGATTGTCTTGATGCGTAACATGATCTTCTCTCCTTTTTGGGATTTTATTATTTCTCCTTACGGAGTTTCAATACGATATAATTGGAATACGCGATAGATGGTCCTATTTCTAGGATCTTTCTCTCGTCTGGAAGTACCTGCTGGTAGACGCCAATCCTCGAGCAGGTACTTCTTCTTTGTGGTGTAAATTGATCTTATGATAAGTTCACCTCCTGTTCTTTTCTGCGCAAGGAACTCTGACGATAAAGGAGTGTCGGTGAGAACATAATTGATCGAGGCTGAATCTCTCCCGACTCCTGCCATCCTGCTTCGATGATCTTGATGATTTCTGTGACGGCCAGTTTTGCGATTTCATGCTGATCCTGTTGGATGGTAGTCAAAGGAGGAGAGAAATAGGCAGATTCAGCAATGTCATCAAAACCAACAATCCCGATATCTTCAGGAATTCGCAGGCCCTTGTGAGCAATAAACTGCATAGCACCCAAAGCCATTTGGTCGTTCGCAATAAAAATTGCATCCATGCCTGGATATTGATCGAATAATTTTCCAATAACCTGCGCGCCACTGGCTGGCGACCAATTCCCCTCCACACAATATTCATCTTTGGCTTCAAATCCTGCTTCTTTCACGGCATCCTGCCAGGCTGCCATGCGCTGGCGAGCCTCCCACCAATCCAACGGACCCGAAATATGGCCGATCCTGCGGTATCCCTGGTCAAGCAAATGAGCTACTGCCATTCGCCCGCCCAGATAATTATCGATGGAAACAGCAGAGATATTTCTCCGCGGCTCCATCGTGAGATAAACAAGTGGAACTTCCATATCCGGGGCCGACTCAGTGACCCAGACATGGTTTTCACCAACTTCCGGCACCGCCCAAATGATCCCATCCACATGGTGTGAGATCAACGCCTGAAAAATCGGCTTTATATTAATTTCATCGAAATGGGAAAGTTCTTTTAGCAGCACAGAGTACCCGGCTTCCTCAGCCGCCGCGGCAATGCCACTGAGTGTTCGCGAAGGGCCAATATATCGCAAACCAGCGGTCACCACCCCCAAAGTGTGACTGCGCTGGCGGATCAGGCTGCGGGCCAGGGCACTGGGTTGATACCCCAATTCCTCGATAACTTCCTGGACCCGTTTTCGAGTCTCAGTAGAGACATCCGGTCGTTCGTTGATAACGCGGGAAACCGTCTGGGTCGATACTCCAGCCACAGATGCAACTTCTTTGATCGTCGCTCGCACAGCCTTTTGACGCATATCTCTCCGTTATCGTTCCCGTTATCGATAACGGGAACGATAACATATTATCAGAAGTTTATGCAGGAGTCAAGTACTTTCCGCTACTGATTAAAATTCAGCCACTCACAGAATGAGGAGCATATGCCCGACTAAAAGTTCCAATTTGAGCCCCGCTCTTCTTGAACGTAAACCATAAAGTAAAAAGCGCTTTAAACAAAATTGACGGCGAGTGATCGCCGTCGGTTATTCAATTGTAGTCGCTTACTACTTTTTTTTCGTCGCCCACAAATCGCCTACGAGTGGAAGTAGGTAGTAATCCAGGCCGATGTATCCAGCAATCTTCCACGCCAGCACCAGTAGAACTGACAGGCCGAAGAACACGCCATTGACGCTGGCAGCTCCAGCCATAATGAAGTTCCAGTTCAGGAAGCCGCCCAGGAAAGCTGTCAGGCCGACGAAAATGCCTGCGATCAGGGCGATGCCGATCAGGAGTTCACCGACGGCGATGACCTTTGCAAACCAGGTATAAGCCTGTAGATCGAGCCCAGCCTGAAGGAAGCTGCGATACCAGTCGAATGCAATTGGCGGGCGTCCTTCAGCAGGGATTTGAACCGCGCCCATCCAGAAACCCTTGAGAGCTTCACCGGTCTGCATCCAGGCAGGACTGGTGAGTTTGTGCAGGCTTGCATCGATCCACTGCACGCCGAGCCACACACGGACCGCCAACCAGAGGACAGAGAAACGCTTGTCGTTGAAGATCAAGTGGAGCAAAGAAGGAGTTTCGAGCGCATTCCCTTTTCGGGTGAGAATATAAGCAGACATTGTTTAGTTTCCTTTCTAGAAGACTAATTATTTGATTGGACTTATGTTCCTAATTTACACTTATTCAGTCCGAATTGATAGTGACAAATATCACAATAAAGGTGTTATTTATCTAATACTCTCCTTTTGTGGTTACGCTAGCGTTTTTAGTGGGATTTTGCGAGCACCCCTGCCAAGGACCCTCGAAGGAAACTCTCAACGAACAGGGCAGGCAAAGGCTTGTCAGGCAAAATTTATCTTCCATATCAATCCATTTGTATATTCCAATCGTATATCTAAAAAAGCGTATTGGCTTCTTTGAAAAGGAGGGTGTCTGATAAAAATAGGTTGTGAGCAGAATCTATCTGCGAAAACCAGAAAAGGAATTGAGACAGGATGAAAAAGCAAAATTTTTATCTCCGTTTTTTCTGGACAGTCTTTTGCAGCACGGCAATTTTTGTATCTGCCGGGCAGGCAGTGGCTCAGTCCACACAGTCACCGACATTTACGATACAAAGTTACCCGCTTCTCGCCAACTCGCACATCGCCGTGGACCTCAACAGCGATGGCATTCTCGATTTAGCGGGTCCGGGAGCAAACGGAGCGGCGGTCATGCTGGGTAATGCCGACGGCACGTTTCGAGCCAGGGTGAACTTTCCGGCTGACGGTCAGACCCAGGACCTGGCTGCCGGAGACTTCAACAGTGACGGAAAGCAGGATCTGGCCGTCACCATTAACTCCCCGCAGATCAGTCTCTCATTGTTAACCGGCAACGGCGACGGTACCTTCAATGCACCGCTGAATTTCCCTAACACCACAGGCTTTGATGCGCCGGTCATCGTTGCCAGCGATGTGAACAACGACACCAGACTGGATCTCCTGATTGCGCACACCCTGGCCTGTTTTACTGCGCCTTGTGTGTCCTCAGACAACCTCACGATCATGCTCGGCAACGGGGACGGCACATTCCAATCGAGTCAAATGGATGTTGGAACCGGGATGGCAGAAATTGCCGTTGGGGATTTCAACCGGGATGGCAACAAGGATCTGGCAATGGCAGGTAACAGTGCCCGGCTCTATCTCTTGCGGGGCAACGGCGACGGCACTTTCGTGCAGCAGCCGACCCAGACGCTGATTCCAGGAGAAAACCACCTCGGGGAAGATGGGACCGATATAGATGTGGGCGATTTCAACCGCGATGGCATCCAGGACCTGGCGGTGGCGGTCTCGTTGAACGGGAGTCGTACCGTGATCCTGATCGGCAACGGCGACGGCAGCTTCCGCACCCCGCATGTCATCACTGAGCCTGAGGTTCGCATCCCGCACTACCAGGCGGTCGCGGACTATAACGGCGATGGCAGCCAGGACCTGGCCATCAGTCTGGGATGGGGGTTCCAGGGCATGATCGAGATCCTGAAAGGCAATGGCGACGGCACCTTCCAGCCGCTCGTGCTGTACGATCCCGCACCGCCCAACTCCAGTACCGCTGGCGGCGACCTGATTACCGGTGATTTCAATCGGGATGGGAGACCCGATCTTGCCTTGCAAGTAAGGGGAGCCTTTCCGGCACTTCACATCCTGATCAATACGACAAACGGCGGAATCGCTCCGCCGACGTCGACGCCGCTACCCGCACCCACACTGCTGAGCCCGGCGAATAATGCGAAAATGCCAATCAACCAGAGCATTCCGTTCTCGTGGAGCGCGGTGCCCGGCGCGGCAACCTATGAGGTCCAGTTCGATGATTCGAGTTCATTCACCAACCCGATCTTCGCTGCGCAGACCGGGCTTACCCAGACCCAAACCAACCAGACCTTTACCAGCGAGCGCCGCTTCTGGTGGCGCGTGCGGGCCCGAACGGCCGGACAGGTAAATGGCGCTTGGTCGACTGCCCGCTCCATTGATATCAAGCGGGACGCGGCGCCGCTGCCTACATTCACACGAACGCCCACCGCCATAGGCCCCTCCTTGACGCCAACCTCCACTCTGCCTCCCACTGCCACAGGCCCCTCAGCGACACCAACCCTCACTCTGCCTCCCACTGCGACACGAACGCCAACTGCAATCCCCTCGCCTACACACACCCGAACCCCAACAACAGTGGCGGCCGATATCATCTCCATCCAACTTGCGGAGTATTCCGCTGGCAATCAGCAGTTGCGCGTGGAAGCAACCGGCAGCAATGCCAACGCTACATTGACAGTTTATGTCACCTCTACTAATACACTGATTGGTACGTTGCGCAATGAAGGTGGCGGACGTTGTCGCGGCGATTTCTCCTGGCCGACAAATCCGCAAAACATTACGGTCAGAAGCAGCCTGGGTGGGCAGGCGACACGTACCGTCACCTTGAAATAAATCGGGCAGATGAAATATGATTTCATCAGCTTGATTCAATATTACAGCGCTCCTGCCTGCCTATTCGGCGGTGTGCCTCTACGAAGCACACCGCCGAGACTCACCGTAGACCTTCCAGCCTCATGCCACCATCAGCTTCGGCCTATATTGCAGTGCTTCTGCCAGATGCACAGACTGTATCTCTTCACTTCCCGCTAAGTCAGCAATCGTGCGCGCCAGTTTCACGCTTTGCGTGCGGTGATAGGCACACGCCGATAGATTGAGTTGACTCATCGCCGCGCTCATGAGACTTTGACCTTAATTGTCTAACTTATATTCATCAGACCCGTGTGACCGATCGTATACTGTGGGGCGCGAAAGGGTCGGTGCCTAATTGAAGGTATTCTTGTCGGAAGTTGATCTGCGACTGAATAGATCCACGTCACATCCAAAGATTCTTCGATGCTCATCTCAGGCAGGATACCCGGCATGGCTCGCGCCAGTAAAGTTTTACCGGCTTCGGGACTTCCCACCATCAGTATGTTATGGACGAAAGACCGTACGCTTTTCAGTACAGCTTTTGCCTAAAAATTGGCAAACTCAGTCGAACTAACCGCAAGGTTTATTTTGGGGGCAAACTTGTCCCTAGCTGATATGCTTCTTTCCAGCCAACCAGAGATATACAAATTGTATGAGACCCAGAGCGGAACAGGCTTTACAGCTTGCCCTGTTTCTCACCTAAGGGTCTACCGTGCTGATTGGAAATCTTCGGTTACCATTTGGAATTTATATCGATCAGGAGGCATTTATTCCTCGAACGCCAGGGCGATGGCCTGTTCGGGTGACAGCGCGTGGCCCTCCGACCATGCGGAGGCATAAACTTCCTCCCCAAGTTGAGTACGCGCCTGGGTAACAGAGGCAGCATAGTCCCTCTGATAGGTCAGGGAGAGCGGTTGGTTGATCGCTTCGCGCCAGGCGGATGCGGCACCCCAAAGACGCGCCGCTCGCTTCGCATCCCCCAGCGCAATGGCAATCAATCCCAGCGCTTCCAGCGTGAACGGTGGGCCGAACTTACTTCCTGAACTCAGATAAAGGGACAAGGATTCTCTAAACATTCCTGTTGCACGCTTGTAATCAGCGCGCAGACGCGCCACATCCGCCAAACCGCCGAGCGACCAGGCCATCAGGTAGTGATCCCCCAACTCCTGGGTGAGGCGCAGACTCTCCTCCCAGCTGGTGGCGGCGCGCTCAATATCTCCCATCCTGAACCACGTATCGCCCAACCAGAGGAGTGCGTAGGCGATCCCCCAGCGCTCTCCAGTTGCCCGAAGCAGGCGCAAACTCTCTTCGAGCGACTCTATTGCCTCCTCTTCTTTGCCGTCCCAGTGAAGGCTTGCGCCCAGGTCAGCAAGCACTAAGCCTGCGCCTTGGTTGTCTCCAATTTCTCGATATAACTTGATGCTTGATTCTGCAAAGGCTATGGCTCGAATGTAATCGCCTGTAGCCGTTGATAGGATGGAGGAGGCGCGCAGCGCTTTCGCTCGCTCCTTTCCCTGATTGGCGATGCCAGATGCAAGGATTTTCTCCAGCCATAGGTTGCCTTCGCTTAAATGACCCTTATTGTGCCAGAACCACGCCAGCGCCCCTGCCAATTTCAGTCCCGCTTCGATTTGATTGCTTTCAAGTGACCATGCCAGCGCGACCCGCAAGTTATCATGGTCCAACTCCAATCGATTCTTCCAGTCCTGTTGCCAGGCGCCAAATAAGTACGGCTCTGCCTCCTCTGCAACGCGGAGGTAGTAACTAAGATGACGATCTTGAATCAAGTTCGATTCTCTGGTCTCATTCAGTTTATCTCTGGCATACTGACGGATTGGCTCAAGAAACCGGTAACGCGGTTGATCCTGCTGTTCGACGAGCAGCAGTGATTTGTCCACGAGGCGTGAAAGCGCATCGAGAATCGATTGATTTGAATCCAGAAGCGCCACCGATTCGAGCGCATCCAATGTAAAACCACCCACAAAGACCGAAAGTTGTCGAAAAAGTTCTCTTTCCGGTTCTGTCAGCAGCTCATAGCTCCAATCCAGAGTCGCGCGCAAGGTTTGTTGTCGGGAGGGCGCGATTCGACTACCGCTTGTTAACAATGCGAAACGGTCATCGAGCCGTGCGGCGATCTGCTCTATTGATAACGTCTTGACGCGCACGGCAATCAGTTCGATGGCTAATGGCAATCCATCGAGTTGTGAGCAGATGGATACGATGGCCCGCATGTTTTCAGCGTTCAGTGCGAAATCGGAACGAGCTGCGCGGGCACGCTCGGCAAACAACACCAGAGCTGGAAACTCCGAAACGGTTTCTACGTCAACGATGGAGTATTCTTTTGGCAGTTCCAGTGCAGGTACTGAATAAAGCCATTCACCCGGGATACCTAGCGCTTCGCGGCTGGTGGTGAGGATTTTTAAGCGGGAGCAGGCGGAAAGAAGGGAAGAGGCGAGCGGAGCTACATGTTCGATCAGGTGCTCACAGTTATCCAGCACGAGCAGCATTCGTTTGTTCCCGATGCCTTCGATGAGACGTTCCTCGGGAGACAGGTTATTCTTTTCAATATAGCCAAGCGCTTGCAGGGTGGCGGAAGGTATCAGGGATGGCTGATCCAGCGGAGCCAGCGCGACAAAGAAAATTCCATCAGAGAACTCGGCCAGTGACTGGCTCGCTGAGGCGATGCTCAGGCGCGTCTTCCCGATTCCCGGCGCGCCGATCAGGGTGACCAGGCGGATCTCTGGATGGGTCAAATAGTCTTGGACAGCCGCAATATCCTTATCCCGCCCAATTAAGGAAGTAAAGGTTGCCGGTAAATTTGAACGAGGGGATTTGGTTGAAACATGCCAAGGGGCATCTTCTTTAGTTTCGGCGGGAACAGATCGCCAGTCACCGCGCGCGAATCGTAAAAAAGCCGCTCGTTCCTGCGCGGGGATCGTGAATATGTCCGCCAGACGCTCGACGATCTGGGCCGACGGACGCCGTTCCTCTAATTCAATCTTGCGAATCATCCCGACGGAACACCCGACACGATCAGCCAACGCATCCTGAGTTAAATCAAGTGCTTTGCGCTTCAACCTGAGCCACTGGCCAAACGACTGCTCTTCCATTCAAGGTAAATGAAAAAAATTGTCGCGCTTTTTGTAGCACTTTGCGCGACCAAAAACGAAAGACAATTTGCTACATTGTGGGTACAGAGACCAATCCTGGTTTCTGAAAACATTATAACTGGTTGAACCAAAAAGGAGATCAAAATGTATACCAATCGTTTCATCAGCCTGCTCGTTGCCATTTCCCTGTTAGCTGTCACTGTTCTGGTGGTCCGGAATGCTAACGCTACCGCATCCCCCGTGGCCAATGTAGACTCTGCCACCCATTCTTACACCGCGTGGGCTAAAGCAGCCGAAGCGGAAGCCAGCACGGTGGATTCGGCTACCCGCTCTTATATTGCGCAAGCGAAAGCGGTGGCCTGCGGTGTGGATGCTACCTATGGCCCTAACCTTGACTCCGCGACCCGGTCGTACATCGCCTGGGGATTAGCACTACAGGCGAAGAATGATATTGGAGCCTTGTGTCGCTAACTGCCCACCGTTTTGCTCATCGGGACGTGCTGGCTCGCTCCTTTCTTTTCCTCCCGAGCACACGTTGACAGCCCTGCACTGGCTCATTACCAGTGCAGGGATTGAAAAAACAATTGCTGGAAAGAATTACCAAACTGGAACAGCTAATTTAACATCAACTTGGGTCGATATTGCAAGGCATCAGCCAAGTGCACAGACTGTATCTCTTCACTTCCCGCCAAATCGGCAATCGTACGCGCTAGTTTCAGGCTCTGCCTGCGATGGTAAGCCCACGCCGATAAATTGAGTTGAGTCATGTAA
>DATFET010000250.1:0-3495 GCA_035250835.1 Anaerolineales bacterium | reverse complement strand
AGCCACAAAACTATCGCCGGAATCATATAGCCAACAACTACTAATGACCAGACACTGGTTTTCCTCAAAAGCGCAGCGACTTCCTCAGGACTCGATGGCGGTTCAGCAGGTAATTCTTTACCACTTTTCATATAAGGCAGACCCACCAGCCTTCTGACTTGTTTGTAATGCTTGTCGTTGAATATCGCCATATAAACAAAAACAAATACCATCAGCACAATCGAAAGCCAGATATAACCCTTATTCCAGATATGGATTAGAAAGGGCAGGGCAATACCAGTCAACCCCATAATCAGGAAGGAGACGCCCATCAGAGTCATCGTGGACCACGAGAGATCAAGCATGGCACGGATACGAGTAAAGTCGGTTTCATTGCGAATCTTGAACGCCATTGCTGCAGAGGCGCCATGAGCCAGGAAAAAGGAGATCGCCGATAAGATGTGCACAAAGATAAGCCAGCGGATGAGTAGATTGATCATTGGAAACTCCTTTCTAACCGAAGAATACATTTACTGCTGTGGACGTTCAGGTGAATAAGTAAGTTCGTATATAAACCCATCCGGAGCCCTAAAATGAGTCCAGGCATTACCATCTTCCGACCTCTCGATTGGACCGATAAATTCGATACCCTGCACCTCCATCTCTGCGCGGGCAGATTCGATATCATCCACAAGAAAACCAGCGACGGGATGTGTGAAAAACCTGTTATAGTCTGATTCGTCTCCAAAAACTTCAACAAGATCCCCGTTCGGCAGGTCCATCACAGCAAAACCTGGCTCCTGGTGCTTGATTTTCATGCCCATGACATTTTGAAAGAGGTTCAACGTCTGCTCGTATTTTGACGTTCGCGTGCCCAGCCAGGCGATTCCCTTAATTTTCATGTGGCACTCCTTCCACGCAAGCGAAACGATTTCGCTATGCTCATGTTTTGGAACACCGAACACAAGGCGCAGGTTCGAATTTCATTTCGAACTGCCAACCTCATAAACCAATTGACCTCCGTGTACAGGAGGTCAATTGGTTTTTTGGCTACTCAGTATACTGCGGCAGCTCTGGCAGGGATTGCAGGTATAACCAGATTGCTTTCAACTCATCGTCATAAAATAAACTGTAATTCTCCCAGGGCATGAACTCAGGGTCCAGTTGATGACCGCTGGGTGTCTTACCCGTTCGCATCGCCTCGATGAATTGCTCTTCTGTCCAAAAGCCGAGTTCGCCGCCTGAGGTCAGGTTCGGGGAAATTTTGGTGATGGTCGGGTCTGGGAATGGACCTCCGTCCAGTTGCGGACCGTGGCACACCCGGCAATCGTTAGTATCCACCAGATACCCGCCATATTCAGCCGTCACACCTGCTGACGGTGCAGACACGTGGACGTCGTGACTGACAGACTCAGCCGGCAGCCTGTCGAGGAGACCCGCTGTCAGCAGGATTCTTGCCAGCGGCGTAAAATGCCGCTCTTTTGTCGTGCGATCCACAGGTGGGACGGTTTTCAAATAGGCAATGATCGCGCCCAAATCTTCATCGCTCAAATAAGCTGTGGAGGTGACAGCAACCATGAAGATCGGTTTGCCCTGGCGGTCAACGCCATGACGAATTGCACGAACATAATCCTCGGTTGTAAATTCATCTCCAATTCCGCCCTCCCCAGATGTCAGGTTGGCTGCGTCGATCCTGCCGAGGGGCGGCGCGTTAAACCAGTCATTGATCCCTCCCAAATCTACGCCATGACAGCCCGTGCATAAGGTCTCGACCCGATGTTTACCAAATTCAAGACTTGCTTCATCAGTGGGAAGCGTGATTTCGGAAGGGGAAATCTCATAGGTCTTATTGAGGCGGGCATCACCCATGAAATAAAACACCACGACTGCAATCAGGAATAAACCTATCAAGGAACCCAGCACAATACCCATCCATTTGAACACCTTTTTCATCGGTAAAGTCTCCTTTGCAGGTTGAGTATAAATCAACATCATTCATATCAGAGGAAAGTTTCCCCAACTTGACACCTGACCCGCGACACATGATACTTGATTCATGACTCGCTGGCTGAATCCACGTCAGGTGAAAATCCCCACCTCCTTCGCGGACCTGAACCTGCATCCGTTGGTCGCGCAGACTCTCGTCCGACGCGGCATCGACACACTCCCCGCGGCGCGCGCTTTCCTGCATCCTGACGACCAAACCTCCGTCCCGTTTCCCGGTATCGAACCCGCGGTGGATCGCGTTCTGCAGTCCATCCGCCGCGGCGAGCTGATCTGCGTCTGGGGCGACTTCGACGTTGATGGTCAATCTTCCACATCTGTATTAGTGCAATCCCTTCAATCGGTCGGAGCAAATGTCATTTACTACATTCCGATCCGCGGCAAAGAGTCTCATGGTGTCCACATCGAGTCACTCAAGCCGATCATCGCTAACGGTACAAGTCTGCTTCTCACCTGCGACACAGGTATCACTGCATACGAAGCGATCGAATATGCCAACTCGCGCGGCGTGGATGTGGTCGTCACCGACCATCACGACCCGGGTGAGACTCTGCCTAACGCAAAAGCAATTGTGAATCCGAAGCTGCTGCCAGAAGGTCACATCCTTGAAAATCTGGCAGGTGTGGGTGTTGCTTATAAGTTGGCTGAGGCTCTGCTTATTAATTACCAAATACCTGACACCCCTTTCCCCCTTACCCCTGACTCCCTACTTGACCTGGTAGCGCTCGGATTGATTGCCGATGTTGCATTGCTCAAAGGCGAGACCCGTACCCTGGCGCAAAGAGGAATTCATGCTCTGCGCCGGTCAACACGGACCGGACTGAAGGTCATGGCGGAGCTCGCAGGCGCAAGCCTCGATACACTGACCGAGGAAACCATCGGTTTTACGTTCGCGCCGCGCCTGAATGCCCTGGGCCGTCTGAGCGATGCGAACCCCGCCGTCGAACTGCTGACCACCCGCGATGCTGCTCGCGCGCGTGTCCTTGCCGCGCAGATCGAAGGTCTCAACGCCCAGCGCCGTCTGTTGACGAGTCAGGTCTATGAAGCGGCAGAAACCCTGCTGCGCGAGAACCCAAATTGGCTTACTGAACCGGCCATCGTTCTTTCACATCAAAACTGGCCGGGCGGCGTGGTGGGCATCGTCGCCAATCGGCTGGTCGATCGCTATCACAAGCCTGTCCTTCTGCTGACCGAGTCAGACGATGGACTTCTGCGCGGCTCCGCCCGTTCGGTGGAGGGCTTACATATCACGGAGGCCATTGCATCCCAAAAAGAGCTGCTCCTGGGTTTTGGCGGTCATCCCATGGCTGCCGGGCTGGCGTTATCAAAGGAACATTTTTCCGCGTTTAGGAAAGGACTTGGCAGGGCGGTTGAACAACAACTGGGCAGCGTCGTACGCCAGGAGCCCAGCCTGCAAATCGATGCCTGGCTGCAATTGGACGAGATCAATCTCGAGCTCGCGGGTGCGCTGGAGGCGCTGGCTCCTTTCGGCGCGGGAAACCCATCCCTGAC
>DATFET010000248.1:0-3791 GCA_035250835.1 Anaerolineales bacterium | reverse complement strand
CGCCACAAAATTGTAGGAAAGAGTCGGCGCAGGCTGAACGTCCGTCAAACCCCACCTGGCGGATGCCTCCGCAATCGAATCGGGCAATGCTTCCAGAAATGCACGGCCATTCTCACGAAAAGTATTTTGAATATTGGAGATGAATTCAGCAGGTAAATCGAGCATATGCAACAATGTTGATTAGAAAACAAAAGGACGGCCGCAGCCGTCCGTTTCTGAGATTTACACTGTTTCAAACTGCAGGATGTTTAATTTTTCCTGTCCTATTCGAGAGCTGAGATTCAGAATTTCAATGCCAACGACCTGATTGTTTTTATCAAAATCAAGGATAACGCCTGGCTGTACTTCCTCCGATTCAACAATCGCACTTTCATCGAGGCGGAAATAAAGTGCGTCATTTTCCTTATCGATTTTTAGTCTCATTTCGTTCTCCTTCGTCGGTCTAAAAACAAAGTAACGATACGATTAGGTTCAACAGTTTCATTCACTACTCCATGCAATACCCTGTTCTCACGTACTGGAAGGAACATGAAATAGTGCATATTTCCATCTTGACCCAATCTCTTGTCTTCTGGTGTACTGATTGCTTGTAAGGCCTGCTGTTCGGTGATTCCACGCTCTTTGAGCCTGTCTTTGGCGTGGATTAACCTCAGTTTACCACAAGTGAAAGTTCATTCTTTATTCACCGCTCTCAGCGAAACGACAGGTTGTCCCTGTTTGCGGAATTGGAGCACATCCGGATGCAGTGCTGCATATTTTGTCATGCCCTCGTTATCCCAGGAGACCCGTCCCTGGGTGTAGGAGGCACGGTACATCCCACCCGAAACGCTTTCACCGTACAGCAGCACTTCAGTCTTGATCTCATTTTCCAGCACGGCGATGTTTTCCTCTGTTGCCTCAAGGACGGGTTTGTATTCCAGGTCGAGGGCGTCCAGTTGCGCCTGGACCTGTTTCAGGATTTCCGTCCGTTTCGATTCATAATCCAGCCGAGCCAGATCCGCTGCGCCGCGTAGACTCGACAGGCGCTCCAGCTTCGCGGAGACGTTCTCCTTCGTAGGCCGCGCGTTCATTTTTCCCAGCTCTGCCACGACGATGTGCTTCAGGCTCGTCCCAAGCTCCTTTTGCCAGGACTTGCTGTGGCATCTCTGGAGGATATCTTCGAATAACTGACGAATATATTCGGGACTATACCCATACTTTTCTCCGATGACGGAAAGCTGTTGGCGCGGCTCGCCATCCAGCCCATAGCGGCGGCTCAAAATCTGGAAATAGGTATCCTTGCCGGCGTCATTGGTCAGCCTTTTGTGGATCACCTCCAGGAATTGATTGACGACGGACTCAAGATGACTGTCCTTTAACTCTTCGATCTGCGCCGACTCGAAACCAATCTCGTTGAGCAGTACATTCAAGCTCATTTCATCGCTGTAGACCACGCACAAAAATTCATTCAAACCTGCAAGTTGTGTCTTGAATTCCATGTTAAGCTCCTTGCGACCCACTGTTCACTGCCCTAGACCGGGAACAGCTTATCAAACACTTCAGGGCAATACTTCTGCACCATCTCACTGGTTAGACCGTTCTCCCGGCAGATCTCCTCGTACAGGTCCGCGCTGGGACGTTTCGTCCGCTTTTGGGTTTTCTCGTCCAGAGCCCACAGACCGAAGCGCTGTGTCCAGCCGCGCTCCCATTCGAAATTATCCATCAGCGTCCAGTGGAAGTAGCCCTTCACGGGCCAGTTGAAATTGACCGCCCGCCAGACCTGGTGGATATGCTGCGCCAGGTAACGCGGGCGCATATGGTCGTCCGAATCTTCGACGCCGTTTTCGGTGATCAGGATGGGCAGATTGGGATAGGTCCGCACCCCCCATTTGATGGTCTCGAACAACCCTTCCGGAATGTTGGCGAGGAAATTCGTATCGCTCATGTCTGCATGTGTGGGATATTCACTGTGGGTGAAAAGCTCGCTGCGTTTTCCGATGTGGAAACTGACTGTATCCACCGAGTAATAATTCAAGCCGAGATAGTCCTGCGTCCCTTTCGCTTCGGGGATCCGAACCCTGGCAAGTGGAGACTGCATCATGCCTGTGCTCAACGCGGATGGGAATGCCAGGTTGACGCCGTTATACCGAATGGATCGCATCAACTTATCCAGTGGATTCCACCTCCTCTTCGCAACCATGGGTCGGTGATGATGGGCATATCCCACCCGCGACTCCGGCTGGATCTCATGGATTGTCCGATAGGCGGCGGCATGCCCGCGCAGCAGATTCGCCAAGACTTGTGTTGCCACCCGCAGGCCTCGATGGCGGGTTGGGAAGTCGCCAGCCACGTATCCGCTCAGTGCGTAGACGTTGGGTTCATTGATGGTGCACCACAGGGTGCAATATTCCCTCAACGCCTCCACGGTCTTACGCACAAATTTTTCGAACAATACGGCTGCCTGCTCATGTTCCCAGCCATCCATTTCATAGAACCACAAAGGGTCGGAAAAATGGTGCAGCGTGACCATCGGTGTGAGTCCGCGGTCGCGCATGCCGCGCAGCATGCTGCGGTAACGCTCCAGCGCCTCCTCATCCCAGGTATCGGGGGTCGGCTGGATGCGGCTCCACTCCACGCTGAAGCGATGCGCGTTTTGTCCGCTCTCCGCGGCGCGGTCCAGGTCCTCTTTCCAGCGGCCTCCCCACCAGTCAGCAGCCAGGCCAGACGTCCCCTTCGTATGACCGTCCTGTTCCCACTTCCACCACTGGTTGTTTATGTTGTTGCCTTCCACCTGGTGCGCGGCGGTTGCCGTCCCCCATAAAAATCCACGCGGGAAATGATAGGATGCCTGGACCATTTATTTCTCCATAATTACACATTTATCCGGTGGTCGAGTAGTGGCGCCGAGCCTTAAACGGCGAGTACGCCACGTATCGAGACCACCAGTTTGATTCAAACTCTACATTGCTTTTGTAGCGTGGTGGTTTCGGTACGCCCTGCGAAGATCCGCAGGGCACTCAACCACCTGATCTGTTTAGATACGCCAGGTACAACGCAACCGACCCGGCAACTGCGGCATTAAGGGATTCGATCTGGCCGCGCATCGGGAGCTGCAGGACGATGTCACATTTGGCGCGCGTGAGCTGACGGATGCCTTCGCCCTCGCTTCCCACGACCAGAGCAGTCGATCCCGTTAAGTGACGCCGGGTCTTCTCCCCGATCGTTTCGCCGTGTTGATCGAGCCCCACCACCCAGACGTTTTCCTGCTTGAGGGCGTCGATCGCCTGCGCCAGATTGGAGCGCGCCACCCGCAGGTGCTCGCTCGCGCCCGACGAGGCGTTGACCACTGCCGGTGTAACCTCCACCGTGTGCGCCAGCGGGATGACCACGCCATGCACACCAACCGCTTCCGCCGTGCGCAGGAGTGTTCCGAAATTCTGCGGGTCATTCAAGGAATCGAGGAGCAAGAGAAATGGCTGTTCATTCTTAGAGCGGGAATGATCCAGAATGTCCGTGATTTCGCTGTAGGAATATCCGCTGACTTCAGCGACCACACCCTGGTGGTTTTCGTGTACCCTATCGAATCTGGCGCGCGGCAGGCGCTCTATTTTTATCCGTCGCTCATTTGCCCGCTGGATGATCTCTGCAAGCCGTCCCTTTTCCTGCGCGCCTTCGGCAATCTGAATTTTGAAAACGTCGCGGCGTTTGGCGCGGAGAGTTTCATAGACTGCGTTGCGAGAGTAGATGTATTCCTTCATGGAAATTGATTCTACCTGTAAAAAAGATTTCGGAAGTCTGCAAGACTTCCGAAA
>DATFET010000232.1:0-5875 GCA_035250835.1 Anaerolineales bacterium | reverse complement strand
CTATAGTATTTCCTTTACCCTTTAAATCTCCTCCATTTACAAATGCCAAGCAAAAGGGCATGACTCTTGGATCTGAGAATGTAGCACTGGGCAAACCATTAACCGTGGTGACCTGCCCCCAAAATTTGTACCAATTCTTATGTTAGTCGAACCGACTGAAATCGGGAAGGCTGCAGCATGATCGCAGCTGGTGCAGGCGGTCGATAGCCCAATGCACTGTGCGGCCTGCTGGTGTTGTACTGCTGCCTCCACATCTCGATCATGACCTGTGCCTCCTTTAGCGAATAGAAGATCTCTCTTGCCAGTAATTCGTCTCTCATCTTTCCATTGAACGATTCAATATAGCCATTCTCCCAGGGACTGCCCGGTTTGATGAAGAGCGGTCTGACGTCCAATCTTTTCAACCAGGCTTGCACCCGTCTTGCGGTAAACTCCGAACCATTGTCTGAGCGCAAATGGACCGGCACACCCCGCTCGCAGAATAGCTCAGTCAGCACTTCCAGCACATCCTGATGGGTCAGGCTGCGCCCGACCCGCACGGCCAGATACTCACGGGTATATTCGTCGATGAGGTTGAGGATACGAAATTTGACGCCGTTGTGGGTGCGATCTTCCATGAAATCATAACTCCAGACATGCTTTGGGAATTCGGGTCTCAACCGCACGATCGAGCCGTCATTGAGCCATAATCGTCCTCGTTTGGGTTGTTTGGCAAGCACTTTCAGCCCTTCCCGCCTCCAGATGCGCTCCACTCGCTTGTGATTGACCCGCCAGCCTTCGTGGCGCAGCATCGCAGTGACACGCCGATAGCCATATCTCCCGTGCTGACTGGCTAATGCCACAATCCGCGCAGACAGGATCTCTTCATCGTCTGCCATGCGCTTGTTGTAGCTCTGGGTCGAACGAGGCTGTCCCAATACCCGGCACACACGTCTCTCAGACACATCCAGCACATCCTGCACTTGCTCGACTGCCTGGCGGCGCCTGTCCGGGCTAATCACTTTTTTGACAACACCTCCTTCAGAATTGCATTGTCAAGGGATAGATCAGCGACCAGTTTCTTCAGCCTCGTATTTTCTTTTTCAAGATCCTTCAACTTCCTGGCCTGGTTACTATCCATCCCCCCATATTCTCGCCGCCAACGATAATAAGTTTGCTCACTGACCTCGATGGCTTTGCAAGCCTGTGCAATCGTATCTCCCTGGCTCACCAGCACTTCAGCCTGGCGCAATTTGTTGATGATTTGTTCAGGTGAGAAGTGTCCTCTTGGCATTTGCTCTGCCTCCTTTCCCTAATCCTAACTCATTTGTTGGATCAGTTTTCGGGGGGCAGGTCATTCCCCAATTCTCGGAGTATTATCGAAACAAACTATGAATGAATCAAGCATACCGGAAAACTAAAATACGTCAACCATGCGCCTACCAGAACTGCTAAAGACTCCTGGCAGATCGCCATCTGTAGAATGGCTGACTCCCTTAAACGTAGAATCGCAGAATCTGCAGTGCGTAAACACCAGTATAATAAACCTCCTAGCTGCAACCCACCCACAGTTCTACATGATCGAGTTGACCCAAGGGTCATTCCAACTGCATAATGATGAATCGGATGGGGCGGTTTCAACAGGGCCTGACCTTCCGTGCCGCCCATCCGGCTGGCAATATATGACACTGACGAACCGGCAATATATCTCTCCATCAACCCCTGCCATGGATTGGCCCTTAACCGCCCCTCCGATGCACTTCGACCGGAGATACACGTTCTAACTGATTGAACAGACATCCTTTCCAGGATCAGATAAATTTTGATGTCTTCCCTGAATATATACATCCCAATGGATCGCCGGGTTGCCATGGCTCACGGCCAGGAACTGCCGAATCACATGCATGGAACGGCGCTGTTTGCAGACATTTCCGGTTTTACACAGTTAACCGAAGCACTTGCCCAACTGCATGGCTCGCAGCGCGGCGCGGAGGAGATTACCCACCATATTAATCTGGTATTCGATTCGCTTATTGCTGAGGTGGACCGTTATGGTGGCAGCGTGGTCGGTTTTGGGGGTGACGCGATAACCTGCTGGTTTGATGGGGATGAGGGGCTGCGCGGAACGACCTGCGCCCTGGCCATGCACCGGGCAATTGAGGTTTTTGACCCGCTGAGCGGCCCTTCCGGTCGTCAAATTAAGTTCGCTTTGAAAGCGGCTGTCGTGGTTGGGTCTACCCAGCGATTTCTGGTGGGTGATCCAAATATCCGGGTTTTCGATGTTTTAGCCGGAAGCCTGATGGACGAACTGGCAGCTGCAGAGCACCACACCCAGAGCGGGGAAGTGGTGCTGGCTCCTTCCGCCATCTCTGCCCTGGGCCAACAGGCCATTATCGACATCTTGCGGGAGGAGGAGGAGACGGGCCAGCGCTTTGGGGTCCTGAGCAGCCTGGCATCTGAGGCTCCTGCGGACCCTTGGCCGCCAATCGATGGGCACGCGCTGGAAGACGAGCAGCTCCTGCCGTGGATCCCCACACCAATCTACGATCGACTGAAGGGAGAGCAAAGCATATTTCTGGCAGAACTGCGGACGGCAGTGAGCCTCTTCCTGCGCTTCTCAGGGATCGATTACGACGATGATATTTCGGCACGAGAAAAACTGGACTCCTTTATCCGGTGGGTCCAATCAATCCTTGCGCGCTACGAAGGCATGCTGATAGACCTGACGATTGGTGATAAAGGGAGCTACCTGCAGGCTGGATTTGGGGTCTCTCTGGCGCACGAGGATGATCCGGCACGAGCGGTTACGGCGGCATCAGATTTACAGAATCTGCCTCCAGAGTTAAATTTTATCCGTGAACCCCAGATTGGGATCAGCCAGGGTTTGATGCGCACCGGCGCCTATGGCGCCACAACCCGCAGCACATTTGGCGTGCAGGGCAGCGATGTCAATCTAGCAGCGCGACTGATGACCAGTGCCCGGCCGGGCCAAATATTAATTACATCACGGGTTTCCAAAGCAATTTCTCCAGGTTTTCAGGTCCAGGAGCTTGGCCCCCGAATCCTTAAAGGGCAGCAAAAACCGATCCCCATCTTCACAGTCACAAAACGGAGGCTGCCGCAATCCTCAGGAGCGCAAGAGGCTCGCGTCCTGCCCGGCATCATTGGTCGGGCCGACGAGCGCGCCATCCTGGCCAATGAACTCAAGGATCTGCTCGAGGGCGGTACCGGCTGTGTCTTGATTGAAGGGGAAGCGGGTATTGGAAAATCGAGGCTGGTGGAGGATTTCCTCCATCAAACTCGGGAGATGGGCGTTACAGCATACTTGGGCGCCGGGGATTCAATTGAGCAGGCCACGACCTATTTCGGATGGCGATCGATTTATAGCGCACTCTTTGAACTAAGCGAAAGAGATGACCCCGCCGCTGTTCAAAACAGGATATTAGCGCAGCTGGCGGAAGACCAATATATGATGGATCGAGCGCCCCTGCTAAACGCTGTCTTACCGATTCGGCTACCTGAAAATGATCTAACGGCGCAGATGACCGGGGAGCTGCGCGCCTCAAATACCCAGGAGCTCCTGGTAAGCCTACTGGCCAGAAGTGCAGAGCGCGCCCCTTTCGCACTGGTTATTGATGATGCCCACTGGCTCGATTCTGCTTCATGGGCTCTATTGGAACAGGTGAGAACGCAGATTAGGAATGCTCTTTTACTGATTGCAACCCGGCCGTTCTTATTAGAGGATGTTGCAAGCGAACCCCAGATCAGCAGGGTAACCCGACCAGCAGAATACGATCGCTTGCACAATGACCCGACCGTTGAGCGCATCCATTTAGACAGATTAGACGATGAGGACATCCTTGCGCTCATCAGTCAAAGGCTGGGCGTTTCGGAACTGCCGCAACCGCTGGCGGAACTGATCCTGGAGCGCGCCGAAGGTCATCCATTCTTCAGCGAGGAGATTGTTTTGGCGCTGCGAGACGCAGGCACAATCAGGGTCGTCGCCGATCAGGTGGAGCTGACCTCCGGCAATGGCGACTTCAGAAGCGGAAGTTTCCCGGATACCATCCAGGGGGTTATTACCAGCCGTCTGGATCGCCTCCCGGCACAGGAGGTATTAACGCTCAAGGTCGCCAGTGTAATTGGCCGGATTTTCCCATTCCAAACCCTGGCTGCCGTTCATCCCTTGAACATGGAGGGTCCACAGCTTCGGCGGCAGCTGGACGACCTCGATCGCCTTGCCATCACCCCAATGGAAACCCCCGAACCGAACCTGGCCTACATTTTCAGGCATATCCTCACACAGGAAGTAGTTTATCAGATGATGCTCTATGCACAGCGGCAGCAGCTTCATCAGGCGGTGGCCGGTTGGCTGGAGCAGGTTCATGCAGACAATATCCCTCCTTTTTATCCCCTCCTGGCTGAGCACTGGCGCATTGCTGCTGAGATCGAGGAGCAGGACGCATTCCCTCTCCAAAAGGCCGTTTTCTATTTGGATAAGTCGGGCGAGCAAGCGGAACGCAACTACGCTAATCAAGAAGTTATCCGATTTCTAGGCCAGGCCTTAATCATGAGCCGCGATCCACGTCTTGAAATTAGCACGCTCCAACAGGCGCGTTGGCATCGCAAGCTGGGCGAAGCGCATCTCGCCTTGGGGAATCTGTTTGAAAGCCAAAATCACTTGGAGCAGTGTGTGGCGCTCTTGGGGAGGCCGTCCACCGAGTCGAGAGTTCATCTGGGGGGTCGTTTGCTGGGGGAAATCGGCAAACAGATCCTGCACAGAATCTGGCCCGGGCACTTCGTGGGCCGCAAACTACAGGCTGGGGAGCGCTATTTGGAGGTGGCGCGCGCCTATGAACGGCTAGGCTTTCTTTACTACTTCTCAGGCAACTCCTTGGCGCTGCTGACGACCGGATTGCTGATTTTGAATCTGTCCGAAACGGGCGGTCTGGCGTCGGTGGAGTTGGCCGGCGCTTATTCAACCAATTCTTACACCGCCGGTTTAATGGGTTTCCGGTCCTTAGCCGAGGGATATCACCAAAAGGGTATGGCTCTCGCTCATGAGATCGACCACCTCCCCATTCTGAGTTGGGTCCAGGTGATCTGGGGGAACTTCAACCTGGGGATCGCGAACTGGGAGAAGACAGAGGAATCCTTTCAAGCAGTTAATGAGCTCGCCCGCCACCTGGGCGACCTGCGGCGTTTGCAGGAGTGTCTCACCCTGTGGGGTATGGCACACTATTATCAGGGGAATTTTGACTCTGCGTTTGACCTGGCTGCGGAAACGTATACAGCCGCGGCCCGGAGCGGCAACCTGCAAGGAAAGGTCTGGGCGCGCTTTGGGCAGGCGGGGGTTCACCTCCCCCGGGCCGAGTTTCCGGAAGCGAATGCAGCCGTGGAAGAGGGTCTGCGATTGTTGGAGCAGGTGCCCGACCGGCTGGAACAGGTGAGAGGATACGGCCTGCTAGCACGCCTGCGGCTTTATCAAGGTCAGAATGCTCCTGCCCTGGAAGCCGCCCGGAAAACCAGCGAGTTGATCGGCGGCATCCAACTTCCCACGGGCTATTACCTGCTGGAGGGCTACATCGGCGCCGCAGAAGTGTACCTGAGGCTTTGGGAACAGAGAGATTTTTCCCTGATGGACGAAAAATCTCTTTCCAAAAATGCGCGTCAGGCATGCCGGGCGCTGCACCGTTTTGCGTTTGTATTTCCCATCGGGCAGCCTTACGCCTGGCTGTGGCAAGGCTGCCTGGAACGGCAAATGGGGAGATCCAACAAAGCGCGTAAGTCCTGGGAAAAGGGCCTGTCCGCTGCAAAGCGCCTCAAGATGCCCTATGCGAGTGGGTTGATCCACGCGGAGATTGGAAATGCAATGGATCCCGGGCAGGCGTGGGGG
>DATFET010000231.1:0-5828 GCA_035250835.1 Anaerolineales bacterium | reverse complement strand
TGGATTGCCGCGCCTACTCTTACACATCACCGAATGAAATTGAGCTCACCATATTTTTACGTCTGAGTAACTATTCTCTCGTGGAACCCTTCTTGAAGTCATATTTCGAGTGGTACGATGGTGAGGAAAATGAAAATGATTATCTCAATAAAAACATCATGGGAAAAGCATCTAACGATTTTCTCGATACTGTGAGGAGCGGCCTTGAGGAAGAGGTAGATACCATAAACCCCAATTGGCTGCAGGCATTCGACTTCCCAATTGATAAAGATTTAGGAGCAGCCTATTCGCGGAAGAAAAAGGGCGCCGCTACTTCTACATCACCGGGCGACTGATCGGTAACCAAATATTCCAATTTTCTTTGTCCGCATCTTCCATCCCCAACTCAAGCAGTTTCTATCGGGATGGCTTGTTTGCCTCAGTTCTCGGCCGCCCTGGTGGCTAGTCTTATTCCAGTGCGGGAGATTTACGGGTTTTCCTCCGTTCACTCTGCCGTGTGCAGCCAACCATTTCATATTCACTCGAGTCATCCCCATAGACACCCTTGATGCCAGCCCGCATCCGCTTGACTTTATCCCAGGCAGAGAGGATCAGTGCATCGCGCTGGTTGCGCAGGTCCGTCAGGCGGGTTTCCAGGACTTGAATATCGCTCCGAGTCTGTTGAATGCTTTCGATGTTCGCCGCCAGTTCGGTTACGTTCAATACCCCGATGGTCAGCCCCTCGTCGATCAATTTCCATGCCGTGTGGGCGTGGATGGCCTGATCGAGGACATCGGATGGATAAAGTTTCCTGCCCATAGCAATGTTCCTCCTGTGGAGTTCGATGATGTCCCCGCTTTACTTTCGCGGGGCGGCTTAAGTATGTCCGAGGGCAGGCGGGCTGTCAAACCACAATCTTGAAAGCTCCTCCGACAGAGAGGCACTCGCCCTCGACACAACAGGTCTCAGCCACGATGAGGCGGGTCCAGACTCCGATAGGTCGGGAGCGACTCCCTAAGAAGCAGCATCCTCCTCGGCCTGGGCGGGATCCGCTCCAGAGGGCACGGAGCTCGCTTACGACACGACGGGGAAATCATCCGCTGGAGTGGGACCGACCACCGATAGGATCAGACAGAGTGCCGCTGGAACGGGATCCACCTCCGCCCCAGCGGGATCGACTTCCCAACGGTCAGGATTTAACTACGAGCCTGCGCAGACAGGCTTTCGTTATCCCCACAAATCCTGGGTAATCTCCCCCATCCCCAACTCCCGCAGCTTTTTTCCGTAATCTCTTGCATAAAACTCCAAAATAGTCTATGCTTGGAGGGATACAGTATGGAAGGAGGTGGTTCCTCTCTCAGGATTCGCTTTCGTTTGAAACAGACAGACAAAGGAAATTTCATCTAATCTTGGAGGAGAATTCTCATGAAGAAACTGTACAGAGTGTTTGTGCTGGCGATCGTGGCTTCGCTCACGCTCGCCGCATGTGGAGGTGCTGGAGGGGCACAGGCAGATAACCTTCTGGACGCCGTCAAGGAGCGGGGTTATCTCCTGGTCTCCACCGACCCGAACTACGAGCCGCAGTCCTTCCTCAACACCGCAGGCACGCGGCCCTCGGATACTGTGTGCCCCTCGGACGCCCTGACCACCGCCGAAATGCAGGGCTTCGATGTGGATGTCGCCCAGGCAGTCGGTGACCACCTGGGCGTGGAAACCTGTTTTGCCACGCCATCCTGGGATGCGATCACAGCCGGCAGCTGGGCAGATAAATGGGATGTGAGCATTGGCTCGATGACCATTACCACAGCCCGTCAGCAAATCCTCGACTTCAGTGTGCCTTACTACTACACCCCCGCAGTCATCGCGGTACGCGCCGACTCGGGCATTACGGATATGGCCGGCCTGGAAGGCCAGGCTTTGTGTGTCGGTACAGCCACGACCTATGATTCATGGCTGAACCATGACATGGAAGGTCTTGGCCTGCCCGAATCTTCCATCTATGCACAGGCGCCCAATGTGACCGTCGTCCCATTGGAGACAGACCAGGAATGCGCCCAGGCGATCGCGGCCGGGCGTGAGGACTTCATCGGCTACGTTACATCCGAGACCGTTGTGGATGCAAATATCGCGGCGGGGTTCCCGGTTGTGAAGCTTGGTTCTCCGGTCTACTCAGAGGACCTGGCAGCCGCGTTCGATAAATCCTCCACCCTGCCCACCGACAGCCTGCGCACTGAAGTAGACAACCTCTTCAACGCCATGCACGGAGATGGCCGATTGAGCGAACTGTCCAATCAATGGTTCGAAGTAGACCTGACCCAGGACCCCAATTAGGTTGACTTTAACAAAGCATGGAAGCGGAGCGTTCCGCTTCCATGCTTTTCCATATCTCCAGAGAGAGCAGGCTGCATATGGCTGAATCCACACTCCCCCGCGACACAGCTGATCAGGTAGCACGCGGCAATTTACTCTATGCAGAGCAGCAGCGTAAAGCTCGCCGTTTCCGTAGAAATGTTGGCGCTTCCTGGGGCATCCTTCTGCTGATCCTCATTTTCCTGTTCAGTGGGCAAAACATTCTCGGTATTGGAACCATTCAGCTTGATATAGAATGGATGCGGGAGAATATTTCGTTTATTGCCCTGGGCATTCCGGAGACACTCAAAGTTTCCGCCTGGTCGATCGTACTGGCGATGGTGCTCGCCCTGCTGGCAGCCCTGGGGCGTTTATCCACGATCCCGCCGGTGTATGCATTAAGCACTTTTTACGTTTCCCTCATTCGCGGAACCCCGTTATATTTGCAGATCTTTTTCTTCTTCCTGGCCCTGCCCCAGATCGGCATCATCCTGCCCGGCTTCTGGGCCGGTGTGCTGGCCCTGGGACTCAATTACGGCGCATACATGAGCGAAATCTTCCGGGCCGGGCTGGCATCGGTGAGCAGGGGTCAGCGCGAGGCAGCGGTCGCGATCGGTATGACCCCACGCCAGACCCTGCAGAGGATCGTGCTGCCGCAGGCACTGCGCTTTGCCATCCCTCCCATTGGCAACGACTTCATCGCCATGACGAAGGACTCCGCCCTGGTAGCGGGGACCGGGTTCGTCCACGAGATCATGTGGCGCGCCACTCGTGTTGGGCGGGCAACCTTCCACAGCCTCGAAGCGCTGATCATCGCGGCGATCTTCTACTGGATGATCACCCTCATTCTTACCTACATTCAAAGCATCATCGAAGCCCGCCTGGCAAAGGGGGACCGCTAGGATGGCGCCCATTGTCAAATTATCCGAGCTCGATAAATACTTTGGGCGGCTGCACGTGCTGAAAAGTGTTTCCGTTGATGTTGCCGCGCGGGAGGTCGTCTGCATCATCGGGCGGAGCGGCTCCGGTAAAAGCACGATGCTGCGCTGCATTAACTTTCTGGAGGAACCTTCCTATGGCACCATCGAAGTGGACGGCATCCAGGTGGATGCGGAAGGAAAGGGAAAGAGGCAGCAGCAGCTGATTCACGACATCCGCTTGAAAACCGGGATGGTCTTTCAGGAATTCAACCTGTTCCCGCACATGAGCGTGCTGGAAAATGTGATCGAAGGACCCATCACGGTCAAAGGCATGAGACGAGCCCAGGCGGTGGAACTTGCCGAACAAAACCTTGACAGCGTGGGCTTGTTGTTCAAGAAGGATGAATATCCCAATCGCCTCTCGGGCGGGCAAAAGCAGCGGGTTGCCATCGCACGCGCCCTGACGATGGAACCCAAGGTGATGCTCTTCGATGAGCCCACATCGGCGCTCGACCCGGAGTTGATCGGAGAGGTGCTGAACGTGATGAAAAAGGTCGCCAAGGATGGCATGACCATGCTGGTGGTTACCCACGAGATGGGCTTTGCACGCGAAGTCGCAGACCGTGTCCTGGTGATGGCAGAAGGGGAAATCATCGAGGATGAAAAACCGTCGGCGCTGTTCAGCCAACCCAGGGACCCGCGCACCAAGGCATTGATCGATCGCTATCGCAGCGGCGGCAATTAGATGACGCTTGCCATCACCCGCGAGGTCAGTCCGCGCTTTGACGAGTGCGAGATCACACACATCGAGCGGACTCCGATCGACCTGAAAATCGCACGAGCACAGCATCGTGAATATGTACAAGCGCTGAAAGCCCTGGGGTGTGAGGTAGTAGAACTGCCTGCGGAGGTGGACCTGCCCGATTCGGTCTTTGTGGAGGATACGGCGATTATTCTCCCTGAAGTGGCGGTCATTACCTGGCCCGGAGCCGATTCCCGAAGACCTGAAACTGAATCCATCATCCGTGCCCTGGAACCACTCAGGCGACTCGTTCGCCTGCAGGCGCCAGCCACGCTCGACGGCGGGGATGTGCTCGTCCTCAGGAAAAAGATCCATGTGGGTTTATCGACGCGCAGCAGTCCGCAAGCCATACATCAGCTCAATGTACTGCTGAGTGAGTGCGGCTACAGCGCTGAAGGTGTCGAACTGCACGACTGCCTGCATTTGAAAAGCGCCGTCACACGCGTGGACGAGGATACCCTGCTCATCAATAAAAACTGGGTGGACACGCAATACTTTACAGATTTCAACCTGATCGAAGTGGATGCGAGCGAGCCCTACGCCGCAAACTGTTTACCCATTGGAGAGTCGATCCTCTTCCCTACGGCGTTCCCCAGGACGCGCGCCAAACTCGAGGACGCGGGATATAAAGTCCTGGCGGTGGACCTTTCTGAACTGGCAAAAGCCGAGGGCGCGGTGACCTGCTGCAGCCTGATCCTGTCATAAATCCAGAAACAAAAAATCCCCGGCCGGGGATTTTTCACTCTATCCACTTGTGCGCTGGAGAGGACTTGAACCTCCACGCCTTTCGGCACATGGCCCTCAACCATGCCTGTCTGCCAATTCCAGCACCAGCGCCTAAGGAAGCACGGCGTATTATAATCGTGTTCATACCATTGTCAAGCAAGGAGACTTCATGACTCGAATCGTTGTAGATGCCATGGGAAGCGACAATTTTCCGACGCCGGACATCGAGGGAGCGGTCATGGCTGCGCGGGAATATGGAGTGGAGATCATCCTGACTGGCGACAAATCCAGGATCCAGCCGGTGCTCGATACTGCCAACGCAGGTTCACTGCCCATACGCATTGTCCACGCGCCTGAGATACTGAGCATGCACGACAAGGGCGAGGATCTGGTGATGAAGGCCCGCCACAAGGAAGCGCAGAACTCCATGGCAGTGGGACTCGATCTGGTCAAGAACGGTGAAGCAGATGTTTTCGTCACCGCAGGGAATACGGGCGCGGCCATGGTTACCTCGCTGTTCAGGCTCGGCCGCATCCGCGGCGTAGACCGGCCTGCGCTGGCAGGTCCCTTCCCAACTGCAACCGGTATCTGTACCGTGCTGGATATCGGCGCGAATCCCGATTGCAAGCCGGAGAACCTGCTCCAGTTTGGGATTCTCGGGAGCGTATTTGCAGAACGGGTCCGAGGCGTCAGTAATCCAAGAGTTGGCTTGATCGCCAATGGCGAAGAGGCAGGTAAAGGAAGTGAACTGGTCAAAGGAACGTATCCTCTCTTGGCAGCGGCGAAGATCAATTTCATTGGCAATGTCGAAGGCAAGGAAATCTTCAACGGTCATGCCGATGTCGCCGTCACGGATGGCTTTACTGGCAATGTCTTCCTGAAAAGTACAGAAGCTGTCGCCAAATTATTGATCCAGAAGATCCGCGAGACCATCAGGAATGGGAACCTGCCAACCAAGCTGGGCGGCGCGCTGGTCCGGCCTGCGCTGGGCTCGATCCGCAAAATGCTCGATCCCAGCCAAGAAGGGGCAGCTCCCCTCCTGGGCGTAAATG
>DATFET010000235.1:0-6492 GCA_035250835.1 Anaerolineales bacterium | reverse complement strand
CGGACTTCCTCGAAGACGGCCTGGTAGGTTCCCTTGCGGGCGCGCACCAGCGGAGAGAGGATCAGCACCCGCGTCCCGTCCGGCAGGGTTTCGACGCGGTCCACGATCTCCTGCGCTGACTGCTTGACCACTTCGCGCCCGCAGATAGGACAGTGCGGGATGCCCGCCCGGGCGAACAGGAGCCTCATATAGTCATAGATCTCGGTCACGGTCCCCACCGTCGAACGAGGATTGTGTGAAGTGGATTTCTGGTCGATACTGACAGCCGGGGAGAGGCCTTCGATGTAGTCCACGTCGGGTTTGTCCATCTGACCGATGAACTGGCGCGCGTATGCAGACAGCGACTCCACATAACGCCGCTGCCCTTCGGCGAAGATCGTGTCGAACGCCAGGGACGATTTGCCCGAACCCGAGAGACCCGTGATCACGACAAACTTATCACGGGGAATCTCGACGGTGATGTTCTTCAAATTGTGGACACGTGCACCGACCACACGGATGGAATTGGATGTCATACTTCTCCTCGGGACATCAATTATAGCACATATGTTTCATTTATCACGATCACAAGTAGTAGCAGTAGCGAAGTTAGTCGCATAACGACTGAAGTCATTACTACATTTGTTTGAACGTCCGCAAAACTTCATTATACCAATCAACTATATGAGTCTTGTAAGACTCTTATGTGGTCTCCAGCCATTGCCATAAAAGGGAACAGATTCATCACGGAAATTTCCAGAGAGACTTCTCTGCAATGAAATAGAAAGGTCCCATGTTATACTCCCAGCAACTTTCAAAACCCGGAGGGGTTATTTGTAACAGACCCCGCCGGTAGGGATGATCCGTGCCGGACACTGAATTCAACGAAGAAGAAATTTTGACCCGCGCATCACAGGGCGACCGTGCGGCATTTGGCATGCTCTATGAACGCTATATAGACCGTATTTTTAACTACGTCTATTATCGAACGGGGAACCTGCATGATGCGGAGGATCTGACAGCCCGTGTGTTCCAGCGGGCCATGAACCACATCAAGAATTATACGGATCGCGGTGTCCCATTCTCGGCCTGGTTGTACCGCATTGCCCATAACCTGGTTGCCAACTGGCACAGAGACCGCAGTCGCAGGCAGGAAATTCCGATCCATGACGTACCCGTCCTGACCTCGAAGGGAGATCACCCCGAGAAAAACCTTGTCCGCTCGCAGGAGGAGGATGCGCTTCTCAGACTCATCCGGCGACTGCCGCCCGAGCGACAAAGCCTTTTGATCCTGAAGTTCGTCGAGAACATGTCGAACGCGGAGATCGGCTCGATCATGGGACGCAGTGAAGGCGCTGTGAAGAGTCTCTATCACAGGACACTGCTTGCCCTGCGAGACCAACTGGGTGATCAGAAGATCAATCTGGACGGCGAGTAGGCAGGCCTGCCCTGAAGCATTCGAAGAGTGAAGGAAATGAAAAAAAGCAGGACGGAAACAGCAAAAAATGAGGAGCAGTTATATGCTCTGGAGGAGCATCTGGCGGATGCGCTCAAGCCGATCACGCCTCCAACGGACCTGGTGATGCGTATGCGTGAACGAATCCGCTTCCCGCAGACGGAGGAGATCGTCTCGCGCCTTGGCAACTGGAAGCAATTATTATTGATCTATGCGGGAGTGATGTCCAGCTTTCTGGTGATGATCACTGTTGCAAGAGCTTTTTACTACTTCGTGAACAGAAGATGATTTGATTCTTAGTAAAGTCAGCCGCCCTCGAGCCACTCACTTGAAGGGCGGTTTTACTTTAACAATCCTTCACAAAAAGCCCTTGCCTCTGCCACCAGATCTACGTCGACGGGCAGTTTAAATTCCTCAGTCACGCGCAGAGTCAGGTGTTCGGCGATCAATTTCAAGTCGGGTGAGAGAAGCGGGTCATCCCTGATCATGTTAAGCAGGTCGTACGCGCTGGCGCTCGGAGGGCGGATTTCCTGTCTGCTCAGATATTCCCGAACCGCGATACCGGCCGCGCGGCGGGCGCAGACACGCGCCTGTCCCTCATTCCCGCGGCGACGCGCCTGTGCGGCTTTTTCAAATTCCGCCTGTATTTCGGAGTTCCAGTCTGTCATGGCGCGAATTATACAATCTCCTCTGCGGTGATGGACGCAATCTGCTTATAATCCAGTATCAGTAGATCACAAAACAGCCAGGAGAAGCCCGTATCCTCTAAACTTTCGTGAAGTACTGAGTATGTCAAAGGAGGCTGAACATGAAACTGAGAGAAGTTTTGCCAGGGATTGTGATGTTTATAAGTATGTTTCTGCTGGTATCCTGTTTGCTGCCCGGCATGATACCCGTCAGCTCGGAGCCCGAAGGTCCCATGCCGGTCATGGAGGAAAATACAGACGCAGTGCTCGAAGTGCTCAGGGGTGGAGACTGGCATCTGATCCAGTCGCTCGCCGAAGAACAGTATACGGACGAAGACTATGCCAAGCCTGGCACGTTAACTTATACCGTGAACGTGACAGATGATCTGCCTGTGTATTTCAGCTATGGCTGGTGCGCCGTGGACGAGGCAACACTCGCACAGAACATCGAGCATATGAGCGTAAAACTATCGGTCAATGGAGAAGAGTTAGAGGGCGACGTGATCCACAACCTGTCGTTCACTGCACCCAACGATATGCTGTGTGCTGATTATGGTGCCCTCATAACCGAATGGCCGGCCGGCCAATATCAACTGGAGGCTGTCGCAACGTTTGACGAGACGATCAATGATGGGGTGGCTGATTTCGATGCCGGAGACTATGTGTTCAAATATGAGGTTGAAGTCAGTGGACAACCAGAAGCCGAGGAAACGCCTCAATAATTAATCCATGAACCTGTACTTTAACAAAGTCCAGACGGCTTCAAAGGCATCTTTCAGTTTGATCTTCTTTCCCTCTGAATAATCCCGTGGATTGAAGGTGATGGGTATTTCAAAAATGCGGTAATGCCGTTTGAGCACCTTGGCTGTGAACTCCGGCTCGAAGTCGAACCGTTTGGCTTTGATCTTCATCCCTTCGATGACCTCCCGCTTAAAAACCTTATAACCGGTTTCCATATCGGTCAGGATGGTGTCGTACAGGATGTTGGTCATCGTCGTCAACATCTTGTTGGCGATCATGTGCCAGAACATGGCGACCCGTCGAGGTCCGCCCAGGAAACGGGAGCCATAGACCACATCAGCGAGCTCCTCCTGGATTGGTTTGAGCAATTGGGGATAGTCGCGGGGATCATACTCCAGGTCAGCGTCCTGAATCAGCAGAATATCGCCGAGGGCGGCACTGAACCCGGTCACAACCGAGGCACCCTTGCCCTGGTTTTTTTCGTGCAGGATCACCCGCACTTTCTTCTTACCGTCCAGTTCTTTCAGGATGGCACGCGTGCCATCTGTAGAGCCATCGTCCACCACGATGATTTCATTTGCCAAATTTTGGGCTTGCACACGTTTCAGGATTTCTCGGATATTTCCCACTTCGTTATAGACAGGTATGACAACAGAGAGGTTCATAGTGCAAATTATATTCGAGATTTCCCGCTGAATGCTTGAAATTTTTACGGAGATGTAACCAAGACTTGGCAGGGATTGTCGCGAGAGGCAGTATAATTTGCGGACACATAAAGTATTTTGTTTTATGGATCATCCTACGCGGGAGGTGTTATGACCAACCCCACGAGACCAGCAACCACAACCGCATTATTCTCCCCGCCGCCCATCAACACAGTGGACGATACAGGACTTTCCGTGCTCTGGCTCCAGGACCTGACTCTGAAGATCCTTTATTCACAGGGCTACATGAGCGGGTTCAAGATTGCCGAACTGATCGCTCTTCCGTTTGCAGGGATCACCGATCTCATCCTTGAGGCGCTCAAGCGCGAGAAGCTGATCGAAGTCAAGTCGTCCCAGGGTGGGCTGGGCGAGGGAGCATACACCTATGGGATTACAGGCGCAGGCATTACGCGGGCGCGGGAGGCACTGGAACGCAGTCAGTATGCCGGTCCGGCTCCCGTCCCATTTGAAGTGTACAACGAAGCCATCCGCCGCCAGAAGACCGGGCGCATGTCCGTCACGACGCGGACGATGCGGCAGATACTCTCGCAGCTTGTGCTTTCAGAATCCACGTTTCAGCGTCTCGGTCCCGCGCTCAACTCGGGCACATCCATTTTCATGTATGGACCGCCAGGTAACGGCAAAACGAGCGTGGCGCGCGCGTTCGGGAACCTGGTCCTGACCCAGGCGATGTACATCCCCTATGCCTTGTATCTCGACGGGCAGGTCATCAAGGTCTATGACCAGGTCAGCCACCGGCTGGCCCCGGATGCAGAAGCCGTATCTGGAAACGGGGGGACAGGCAGCCTGCGCACCAGCCAGCGGCGCGACCCGCGCTGGGTCAAGATCCGACGTCCCTTCATTGTGGTGGGCGGCGAATTGACCCTCGAAGGACTCGACCTGGTCTATGATGAAGTGCACAAATTTTATGAGGCACCGTTCCAGGTCAAGGCGAACGGTGGGATCCTGCTGATCGATGACTTTGGACGCCAGCAGGTGCGTCCGCGTGACCTGCTCAACCGCTGGATTGTGCCTCTCGAGAACCGCGTGGATTTCCTCACGCTTCACAATGGACGCAAGGTGGAGGTCCCGTTCGATGTTTTGATCGTATTCTCGACCAACCTCCCGCCAAAAGACCTGGTAGATGAAGCCTTTCTGCGGCGCTTGCGGCATAAGATTGAAATCGGCGATCCCTCCTATGAGGAATATCGCGAAATATTCAAACGGGTTGCGGCGGATAAAAAAGTGCAATACAGCGATCAGGGCCTGGCGTATTTACTACAGGAATGGTACATCAAGCGTAACCGCAAACTGCGAGCTTCTCATCCCCGCGACCTGTGCGACCAGATCCTCGACATCTCCAATTACCTCTCCGTCCCGCCGAGCATGTCAAACGATATGCTCGACCGCGCCGCGCTGGCTTATTTCGTCGATATTTAGTTCGTGTACTATAATACGTTACGGATCACGCATTACGAACCGTGATGCGTGATCCGTATATTGCTTTATGCTGCTAGACTCTCTTTCCCAACCTGTACTATTTGCTCACCGCGGCGCATCCGCTTACGCACCGGAAAATACCCTGGCTGCGTTCGAGCTTGCTTTGACCCAGCAGGCAGATGCCATTGAACTCGATGTGAAATTATCGGCGGATGGGCAGGTCGTCGTTGTTCATGATTCCACTGTAGATCGGACGACAAATGGACATGGGAAGGTCGCGGACCTGTCACTGGCTGAATTGAAGGCGCTCAACGCTGGGAGCACTTTCTCCGAAACATACAGCGGGGAGAAAATTCCCACTCTTGAAGAAGTGTTTGAAGCAGTCGGCAAACGCACGGTGATCAACATTGAACTGACGAATTACAGCACACTGCGCGACTCCCTTGTAGAAACGGTTTGTATGCTCGTCAAAAAACATAAAATGCAGGAGCGCGTCTTTTTTTCCTCCTTCCATCCATCAAATCTTTCGAAGGCGCGCGGTTACCTTCCCGAGGTGCCGCGTGGCCTGCTTGCCCAGGAGAGCATGCGAGGATGGTGGATGCGTTCGTTCGGTTTTGCTTTTGGCGATTACCAGGCTCTCCATCCCTGGGGAGAGGATGTTTCCCCTCAGCAGGTCGCGCGCGTTCATCGCCTAAAAAGGCGGGTGCACGTATACACGATCAATCTGGCAGAGGAGATGCGTACCCTCTTCCGTTGGGGCGTGGACGGAATCTTCACCGATGATCCCCAGCTTGCGGTAAGGGTGAGAGCGGAATCAAAATGAGGCTGGCATTCGGTTCATTTCATCGCGCTCCCCTGGCGGTTTGGAAGAGAAGCGGACGTCTTGTCATCCGCTTTTTGATCCTTTTGACCCTCCTTGCTCCGCTGCCCGGGCGTGCGCCGGATGTGCAGGCTGGAGCTATGTATCAGGATTCCAAAGTCCAGGCGGTGCTGGCTTCCATGACACCCGAAGAGCGGGTGGGGCAATTATTCCTGGTGACATTCCAGGGAACGAATAGCGGCCCTGAATCACAGATCTACGACCTGATCGCAAACCACCACGTAGGCGGAGTTGTCCTGTTAACAGAGAATGATAATTTTTTAGGTGAGCCCGATACCCTTCCCAGCACTCACCAATTGATCACCGATCTTCAAAGCATCGAAGCACAGGTAAATCAAGCCACGCCTGTTCCGGATGCCAACTCGCCATCTGACTCAGGAATCTATGTGCCCCTGTTTATTGGAATCTCACAGGAAGGGGACGGTACTCCTTATGACCAGATCCTGAGCGGGCTGACCCCGCTGCCGTCTGCCATGGCGATCGGCGGCACCTGGAACACGGAGATGGCAGCGCAGGTCGGGTCGGTATTGGGGAGGGAATTGAGCATATTAGGCTTTAATTTACTCCTTGGACCCTCGCTTGATGTAGTCGAGTCGCCGGATCCCT
>DATFET010000195.1:0-3025 GCA_035250835.1 Anaerolineales bacterium | reverse complement strand
ACATCACAATTGCGCCGCCGATCACGGCGCCCGGGATCCCGAGCCCACCCTTTCGGATATTCAACGCGTCCAATGGATGCGTGAAATACCACATGGCAGTAATCCCAGATGAGGGAGGCGGTGTGAGGAGATGCCAGATCCTTGCCCCAATAATCCCGCCGATTAGCAGATAGATCATCAGGTCCCAGACAATCTCCGATGCGTAGCCTCGTCGTTTCGCTTCGCGCGTCGCTAGGAAAGCCCCGGCGACTGCGCCGAGCATCAGGATAATTCCGTAATAACGGACTTCGAACTGTCCGATAAAAAATCCTTCAGGCAAGTTATGTCTCCCGACTCATTTTGGCATGAGCCTGACCACGCACATACCATATTCTCTGCAACGCTGTGATGTTTGCTAAAATCGCAATGATCGCCAGGCCGATATAGACCAGATTAGGAAAGAACGGACTCAGAACTAATGATGGTGCAAGGACAAGATAACGTTCGGCGCGGGTAAGTATGCCAATCTTTGCCTGATACCCCAGAGTTTCTGCCCGTGACTTGACGTACGAGACCAAAACCGAACCTGCCGCTGCGGTAAAGGTCAGAAGGCCACCAATAGGATCGCCGATGCTCAGGAAGTAATAAATCAGGCCGCCATAAATAATCAATTCAGAATAGCGGTCGCTTACCGAGTCGACGAAAGCGCCAAAATCACTGGATTCTCCACGCAGTCGTGCCATCGTTCCGTCCAGCGCGTCGATGGGGGTCATCACCAGGACGAGGATACCACCTGTCAACATATCGCCCATGGCGAGAAAATATGCACCGATAGAATTACCGGCCAGGCCCAGTAGTGTCATCATGTTGGGCGTCAATCCGAGCCGATTGAAAAACCTGCCGAGCGGATCGAGAACCCATTTGAACCATAATCGCAAGTAGTCAGTGAAGGTTTTCTTTTGTACCATGTTGATTTAGATGCTCTCCATTGTTACCATCTGTGACTTTAAAACCCGGCAATCATAACAGGAAACCCGGCAATCATAAATGTGGATGCCTGAAGGTCTCACAGGCTGTCCTTAATTTTATTCCGGAAGCTCATCTTCTTCGGCAGGGCCCAGCAGAACATCCCGCTCCTTGCCGCCTCCCTGAGATGGGCCGACAACACCTCTTTCCTCGAGCTGGTCGAGCAGGCGTGCGGCGCGTGGGTACCCGATCCGCAGCCGTCTTTGCAATAGAGATGCAGAAGCGCGTTGGCTCTGTCGGACAATGGAAGTTGCCTTTCCGATCAATTCCTCATCCTCATTTTCTTCGGGCTCGGTCAGTAGTTTTTCCCAGGGCGGCGCATCCTTTGTAATCTCTGCATTCTTCTGCCAGTGGGCAATCAGGCGCTCGATTTCCATGTCGGTGATCATCACACCCTGAGCACGGATTGGGTTTCCCACCTCGGGGTTCAGGAAGAGCATATCTCCGCGGCCCAGAAGGTTCTCTGCCCCTGATGTATCCAAAATGACCCGGCTATCCACGCCGGAGGCAACCGCAAATGCAAGGCGGGCTGGGAAATTGGCTTTGATTAAACCCGTCACCACATCTGTGGATGGACGCTGCGTGGCAACGATCAAATGGATGCCCGTCGCACGGGCCATCTGCGCGAGGCGGACAAGATTGTGTTCCGTCTGGTCGGGTGCAGACATCATCAGGTCAGCCAGCTCGTCGATCAATACAACGATACGCGGAAGCGGTGTACTATCTTTTTTCTTCGAGAGGCGGCGATTATAAGTTTCCAGATCGCGGGCACGCGCGGCTTCGAGCAGACGATACCGATGTTCCATTTCCACGACAACCCAGCGTAAAACTCCCAATATGCGTTCAATGTTCGTTTCTACCTTGCCATACAGGTGCGCCAGACCATTGAAACGCAATAATTCCACCATCTTGGAATCGATCATCACCATGCGCAGGTCTTCAGGCGAGTTATTCATTGCCAGGCAGGCAGCAAGGGAGGTAATACAAACAGACTTACCCGAACCTGTAGCCCCGGCGATCAATAGATGCGGCATGCGGGACAGGTCCGCGACCACGGGCTGACCGGAGACGTCGCGTCCCAATGCCATGGCAAGCGGTTTTCCGATCTTATGAAACGCATCCGTCTCCAGGATGGACCGCAGCCGCACAACAGACGTGTGGGAGTTAGGCACTTCAATACCTACATAAGGTTTGCCCGGGACAGGGGCTTCGATCCGTAGACGTTCTGCAGATAAAGCCAACGCCAGGTCTTTTTGAAGTGAAGCGATCTGGGCGACGCGCACCTTGATCTGCTGTGCTTCTTCCTCGGTCGAGCCAGCCCGCTTCATAAAGCCAGGCTGTACAGCAAACTGGGTAACAGTGGGTCCAATGCGAAACCCAATCACGGTTGCTACAATACCAAATTCGGCAAGGGTCTTTTCGATCATGCCTGCGGTCTGGTTGATGGTCCGCTCATCCGGGCGGGTGTTCTGGTCTGCCAGCAAAATGTTCAAGGATGGCAAACGATCATCACGTTCGCGCGGCGAGGCCGGTTTTTTATCCTGATTTTCTGTAACGCGCAGGGACTTTTTATATTCAGGAGGAAGCGGGTTGGAGGCTTTCTTGCGCGCCGGTCGTTCCGATTTTTCGATCGGCGTTTCGCTCTGGACCTCCGGCTGGGTGGCGACTCCGGCCGTCAACTCAGGCCGATTCTCACCGGCCAGCTTTACCAGCCAGCGTTCAAGCACTGCCCACACTCCAAACCCGGTCATCACCATGAGCACCCATAAGGCAAATAAGAGAAGAGTGCCCCAGGTCTCCCCGAGCCTCCAAAATAAATTGACGAGTCCCCAACCAATCCGTCCGCCATCCAGGCCGGATTCAGCCCGCAGAAGAGAATTGCCTCCCAAAGCCGCGAAGAGGCTGATGGTCAGAAACGCGGCGAGCTCCAACGCGAAAAGCCTGCCCCAACCCATGGAAAATCCATCGCGCTGCAGAATAGCAAATCCGCAAAATCCGATTGCAAGGACAAGAAGATAGG
>DATFET010000191.1:0-10079 GCA_035250835.1 Anaerolineales bacterium | reverse complement strand
CACCGATCTGGTTGTCTGCTTGTGAATTTTCCCCGTTAAAGTTCCATTTAGTGCCATCATGGGTTGCAATAACGGCGTGAGCCGCCTTGCATGAAGCACAAAGGCTCCTGAGAAATACTTTTGCCAGATAGTTATTGTCGCCATTCCAGGTTCGCAACTCATTAAAGAGTAACTTTAAAATGTTGTCGTACTTCTGTAATGGATAAGGAACCGGCTTTAATAAATCCTGTTTATTTGTTTTCCTCACTAACAGGCTTCGAATTTCAATCTCTAACGATGTAATCGTATTCTTGTACTCATCGATGGAATTACGCAGATGGATATCAAATTCCCGGCTGGCATTTTCCAATTCTGCTTTTCTGAGGTTTTCTTTGTAAGTGCTCAGTAATTCCTGTTTGTGCCTAATCTCTTTTTCGGTTTCAGGGTCCATGTCATCAGATCCTTTCAATGGATGCTTCAGGGAATTGGATAGTTCCACGAATAAGTGAACCATATTCTATTTCGTAATAAATCAGGAACTTTGGCTGGCGATCAACCTATCATGTTTCAATTTCTTCAACATTCCAGCTCCCGCCGCGAAAATCGTTACCTCAATCTGTCGTTTTGTCAGTTTTGACCTCACGCCAGCTCTCCCTTCGCTTTGCTACGGGATGCTTCGCGATCTCCCATGTGGAGAGGGGAATCTGTTGCGTTTGGCATGGTTTGATGGGCAATCATGACGCCAATCCTGAAAAATCTACTGCCTTATCTGACCAATTCTTTGCCTGCACTGAAAGTAAAATTCGTTGTTTGGGATTTTGGCTGGCTTCTGTCCATGCACGTTGCCAGAGGGAAATCATGGTTTGCATTTGTACGAGTTCCGCAGCAGTTTCGGGTTCTGCATCGGCAGCCGTCCATTCGATAAGGTGTTTGGCCTCGTCCAGTAAATTGAAAACTATATTGGGATCGTTAGAGCTTCTGGCAGAGGAGGAAATGCGACCGAACGTTGCTGCGAGTCCACCCAGACGGCGGGGGAGAGGATCACGAAGAAATCGCTCACGCAGCTTTTCCATGTCTCTCATTCAACACCGCCTAGAATATCCTGGGTAATTGCTTTCACCTGGTTTCGAATGTTTTCATCCTGGATCAGAATATTTCGGTTCCCCAGACGCGGTCGTATATTGATGAGTGATTCATATTCGATACGTTGTTCGCCTGGATACCAGTTCGCTCCCCATAAATCATCCTGTTCACTACCATCTTCCAGTAAGACAGATTCACAATCGGCGTGCATTTCCCCGCCACCTGATAAAGCACGGCTTCGGATATCGACAACGATTTTGATCATGTCCTCATATCTCTCTAGCATCTCCCGGAGCTGTGATGGAGTTGTCTTCTCTTTGAGTAAATGAATCATAGATGCTCTGCCTCGGAGCGTAATTTTAACAATTTTCCGCGCCTCAGACCTTCCAACATTCCTGCCCCTGCCACAAACATCGTCACTTCGATTTGTTTCTTGATCAATTGCATGGTTTCAACTGTTTTTTCTGTGGATATGGCAGCTGCTTTTAGGAATTGTCCAGCCATTCCTCCCAAAGTTGCTCCTAAAGCTACACACTTGGCGATGTCGAGCCCGTCTTTGAGTCCGCCACTGGCGAAGATGGTCATTTCGGGGACGGCTTGCCTGACATTCAGGATCGAGTCCGCGGTTGGGATGCCCCAGCCAACGAATGTCGCGGCGAGCTGACGGGTGAACTCGTCGGGCGCGCGATGCATTTCGACCTGGGACCAGCTTGTCCCGCCCGCGCCGGCAACATCTATCGCTGACACTCCACAATCGGCCAGGAGTTTCGCTGTCCGTTCGGAGATACCCCAGCCAACTTCCTTGGCAATAACGGGAACATCAATTTGTTTACACACTTCTTCGATCTTCCTGGCGAGACCGGCAAAATTTGTATCGCCAGCATCCTGCACAGCTTCCTGCAAAGGATTTAGATGCAGGATAAGCGCGTCTGCTTCGATCATGTCTACAGCTTTGCGGCACTGGTCCACGCCATAGCCGTAATTCAGCTGTACGGCTCCCAGATTTGCAAAAAGCAGGATGTCCGGCGCGGCACGACGGACCTGGAAGGTTTTCGCCTGCTCAGCGTGTTCAATTGCAGCGCGCTGGCTGCCGACCCCCATGGCGATTTTCACCTCCTGGGCTGCCTCTGCCAGGCGCAGGTTGATGATCTCGGCGTCGGCCGTCCCGCCGGTCATGGAACTGACCAGGATCGGGGCGGCCAGTCGTTTGCCGAACAGGCTCAGGCTTGGGTCGACCCGCTCTACCTCCAATTCAGGCAGCGCCTCATGGACAAAGTGATAGTTCTCGAGCCCGGTCGTCAACCCGGAGCGGACATCCTGCTCCAGATTGATCTTGATGTGGTCAGCTTTTCGCTGGTCAATGGGCGCAACTTTTGGCATGGGGTAGTGTTCCTGTGATTGAAAGCCTGGCTTGACACGGTATCTTTCCCGAGTACAATAGCCACGACACTATTTAGGAGGTTGTCATGTCTGACACATACGAAGAAGTAAAAGCGATCATCAAAGACCTGCTCGGCGCGGATGAAGCAAAAATCACACCTGAAGCTCGTTTCCGCGAGGAACTTGAAGCTGATTCTCTCGATCTTGTTGAACTGATCATGGCGTTCGAAGACAAATTTGGTGCCGAAATCTCAGATGAGGATGCTCAAAAGATCACAACAGTGGGTGACGCCGTCAGCTATATTGATTCACACAAGTAATTTGTCTTGTGGATTATATCGTAGAGCCGTCCCTTCGGACGGCTCTATGTGTTTATGGAATGGTGGCTGGTGGAGCAGGGCAAAACCTGTGTCGAAACCAGCAGTTTTTTTACTTAAGGAGTGATGGAATTTCCTCAGGATGCTTTGCCACTTTAACGCCTGCAGCTTCCAGCGCACGGATCTTGTCTGCGGCTGTGCCGGCACCGCCTTCGATGATCGCGCCGGCGTGTCCCATGCGTTTGCCGGGAGGCGCTGTCTGACCGGCGATGAACGAGACGACGGGCTTGGTCATTTTTGACGCGATGTATTCAGCCGCTTTATCTTCATCGGTTCCACCGATCTCACCGATCAGCACAACTTTTTCAGTCTGCGGGTCGTGCTCGAACATCTCGAGGACATCGATGAAGTTCGTGCCATTGACCGGGTCTCCGCCGATCCCAACACATGTTGACGAGCCCATGCCCACCAGTTTCAAGGCATACAGTACTTCATAAGTCAATGTACCCGAGCGGGAGACGCAGCCCACATTGCCGGGGATAGCAATATCGCCAGGGATGATGCCCACTTTTGATTCACCGGGCGTCAACATGCCCGGGCAGTTCGGACCGATGAGACGTACCCGTTTGTGATCCAGATAATTTCGGACGCGCATCATATCCTGGACGGGGACGCCTTCAGTGATGCAGACGATCAACGGGATACCGGCATCTGCCGCCTCGAACATGGCATCCGGAGCAAAACGGGCGGGGACAAAGATCACCGAACAGTTGGCGCCGGTCGCGTCCACGGCCAGCTTGACCGAATCGAAGACGGGTACCTTCCCATCCAGCACCCATTCCCCACCTTTGCCGGGCGTCACTCCGGCGACTACATTCGTCCCATAGGCCACCATTTGGGTGGTGTGAAAGAGTCCTTCATTCCCTGTAATGCCCTGCACGAGCAGGCGCGTATTTTTGTTGATGAGTATGCTCATTGATTGTTATCCCTTCGCGGCCGCGACTGCCTTTTTGGCTGCGTCAGCGAGTGTCTCTGCTGTGATCATATTGGCATTCTCGAGCAGTTTACGTCCCTCTTCTGCGTTGGTCCCAACCAGGCGGATGACCATAGGCACATTCGGTTTGACATCCTCCATCGCAGCCAGGATGCCGCGCGCCACTTCATCGCCGCGGGTTATGCCGCCGAAAATGTTGAATAGAACAGCCTTAACATTCGGGTCAGACAGGATGATACGCATCGCTGCGGCAACCTTGTCCGCGCCAGCGCCACCGCCGATGTCGAGGAAGTTGGCGGGTTCACCACCAAAGAGCTTGACGATGTCCATACTGGTCATCGCCAGCCCGGCGCCATTGACCATACAGCCAATATCGCCATCCAGCTTGATAAAGGAGAGACCATGCCGGCGGGCTTCAGTTTCGGCAGGGGCTTCTTCATCGAGATCGCGTATCTCAGCCAGTTCTGCATGACGGAACAGCGCGTTGTCGTCGAGGATCATCTTTCCATCGAGAGCGATGAGACGCTTGTCTTTGGTGATAACCAGCGGGTTGATCTCAGCCAGTGTCGCGTCAGTTCCCAAGTATGCCTGCCATAGACCGGTAGCAATTTTGCTAAAGTCCCGCCACAACTCGCGCGG
Source organism: Anaerolineales bacterium (assembly GCA_035250835.1). Lineage (GTDB taxonomy): Bacteria > Chloroflexota > Anaerolineae > Anaerolineales > Villigracilaceae > Defluviilinea. Next base: position 5,687 of record DATFET010000191.1, on the reverse strand, counting down.
GAGATCGATGGAAGCGGCAATATCGCGCGCCTGATAATCGCGCAGTCCCAACAGGGGATCGATGTGCACTTTGATGATTTTTTCCGGTGTTGTTGCCGCGACCTCTTCAATGTCCACTCCGCCGGCCGCCGAAGCGATCATGACAGGTTTCTTGGCAGCGCGATCGTTGGTGATCGAGAAATAAATCTCGTGCTCGATGGAGGCTGCTTCATCCACCAGCACCTTACGGACCGGCAGGCCTTTAATATGCATTGCCAGGATCTGACCGGCATACTCAGCAGCTTCATCTGCATTTTTGGCGACTTTTACACCTCCAGCCTTACCGCGCCCGCCTACCAATACCTGCGATTTAATCACAACGCGGCCACCCAGTTCCTCGGTAATGTGCTTTGCCTCCTCTGCGGTAGCCGCCACCCGTCCCTTTGGGATAGGAATTCCATATTTTGCAAATATTGTTTTTGACTGATACTCATGCAGTTTCATGCGATATCCCTTATCTTGCAGAAGTTACAGAGTGCCGCATAATTAAGTAAACTCGAAATTTAAAACTTAGCCTGCAATTCAGTTCCAAAAGTTTACTTTCTTATGAGACAAGCGGTAGAGCATGGCGATTATACCACCCGGCTTTTCTGATGCGAATCATGGAAACAGGTCACCGGATGAATGAATAAGACTGTTAAATTGGGCTGGTGACTGAAAAGTAACTGCAATGTGGCGAGGCTGACCTTCCCGATATAATTTTCTCCAGTAGGATAAGGAGAATAGTATGCGTAGGTTTCAATTTATTTGGGGAATTATTTTAGCAGCAGCGATGCTGCTCTCAGCATGCGGCGGTGGACTCGGATCGGATCCGTACGTCAGGGTGGGATGGAACGGCGAGCCGGATACTCTTAATCCCGGCATGGCGCTTCTTGAAGAAGCTTTTACGGTTTTCAGCCTCATCTATGATACTTTGTATGTATTGAACTTGGATGGCAGTTACAGCCTTTCTCTGGCTGAGAGTGTGGATGTGTCCGAGGATGGCAAAGTGTGGACATTCAAGATTCGTGATGGGGTGGAATTCAGTGACGGCACGTCCCTTACAGCGGAAGATGTGGCATTTACGTTTAACCTGTATAAGAATTCCGAGGATTTTGTCTATATGCCGGGTTACACAACCTACTTTGAAAGCATAGAAGCAACCTCGAAAACTGAAGTGGTCATTACACTCACCGAAGCCATTCCCAACATGGAAAGCCAGCTTTATGGACTGTATGTCCTCCCCAAGCATATCTGGGAAGATATGGAGGATCCAGCCAGCCTGGAGCTTCCCATCAGTCAGCTGGTCGGAAGCGGACCATTTCGTCTTAAGGAATATGTACCCGGTCAATACATTACTCTCGAGGCCTGGGGCGATCATCATGATTATTCACCTAAGATCGGTGGAGTGGAATTCCGAATGTATTCGGAGTTAACGTCCATGATTGAAGATTTTGCAGACAAGAAGCTCGACGTTATTGAAAACCTGCCTGTGGACGCTGTTTCTGCCTTGAATGGAATGAGTGGGGTCCAGGTCGTTGCAGGTCCACCATCCGCTCCGGGCGTAGCGGATATCATTTTCAATCAGATTGACCCGCAAAATTGTCCCTTGGACTCTGGGGGAATCTGCAGTGGTCATCCGGCGCTCCGTGACCGAAACGTGCGACTCGCTATGGCTCACGCGATCGACAAGCAGGCACTGATCGATGAGGTCAAACTTGGGCTTGCAGACCCGGGCCTTACCCTCATCCCAAAAGGTTTGGGGTCATTCTATAACTCATCGATCCCTGATTATGAATACGACGTGAGCAAGGCAAATCAAATCCTGGATGAGGCCGGCTATAGGGATACGAATGGAGATGGTATACGGGAAATGCCGGACGGAAGTCGCGATCTGGTTTTCCGCCTCGAATGGCCGGATGATGTCCTCTATGCCCGTGAAGAAGCGGAACTCCTGAAGGTCATGTGGAACCAGATCGGGATCGGAGTTACGATGATGCCGGCTGATTCGGGCGAACTGACTGAGCGCTGCTGCCCTGCATTTGATTATGACATCATTCTCTGGGAATGGGGCTCTGACCCTGATCCCAGTTTCCTTTTGAGCGTCATGCTGACAGATGAGATTCCATCGGGCTATAATGAATCTGGCTATTCCAACCCGGCGTATGACGAACTTTTTGCAAAGCAGGCAACTGCCCTGGAAGATGAAGAACGTCGTGGAATCATTTGGCAAATGCAGAACCTTGTCCACAAGGATGTCGTATATATCATCCCGTTCTATACAAAGGCTGTGCAGGCTTATCGCAGTGACACGTTCCGAGGCTGGCTCACTGACGACGGCAGCCTGGATCTTACCGATCCTTCTTCGCTTGGAATCGTTGAACCGATAGAACCATAAGGACAGGTGGGCTGAAAGACCTCCGAATTCAGGGGTCTTTTTTTATGGTATCCTCACTACTTCCATGAAACATTTAATCCGCATAAGTGTTTACCTGAAGCCATACAGCTGGCAGACGTTGGTGACGCTCCTCACGCTGCTGGCCATGACCGGACTCAGCCTGGTTGTCCCGGGCATCATCAGTTCTGTGATCGATGAAGGGCTGGCCAGTGGATCTGCGACCTATCTTGCACAATCTGCGCTTCTTCTTCTGGGTATTGGGCTGGTTTCCGCTATCCTGGCTTTGATGAACCGCTATCTTTCGGAATGGATCGCGGCGCACGTTGGCTATGATCTCCGCAACCGCATGTATGACCACATCCAATACCTGCCCTTTTCGTATCACGACCATGCCCAGAGCGGACAATTAATCTCACGCTGCATCGAGGATGTACGTTCGATTGAGCGATTCGCAGGCTCGGCAGTAGCCGACCTGGTCCGATTTATTTTTCTGACGATCGGCATTGTGTACATCATGTTTGCGGAAAATGTGCGGCTTGCCATCATCGCTCTGCTTCCCATGATTCCCTTAATCCTGATGACTACCAATTTTGGGACAAAGATCGGGAAGCTGTTTTTTAACGTGGATATTGCAGTGGGTGAAGTGTCCAATCGTCTGCAGGAGAATGTCGTCGGTGTACAGGTTGTGCGGGCGTTCGCGCGCGAAGACTATGAGATCAAGCGATTCGACACTGCGAATAAGGAAGTATTCAAGACCTGGGTTTATGTGATCGATGAGTGGTCGAAGATCATGCCAACGACCAACTGGTTGACCGCGGTCAGTGTCATGTTGATTTTGTGGTTTGGCGGGCAGATGGTGATGGAAGGCAGCCTGACTGTCGGAGCGATCGTTGCGTTCAACGCGTATGTCCTGATGATGGCGGAGCCTGCCCAGCAGTTGACCGGGCTGGTCAACGCAGGTGGGGAGGCGGCAGCAGGCGCGCAGCGCGTATTTGAAGTTCTCGACTCACAACCTGCCATCCAATCACCCGAGAATGCAATCACATTGCTGGACCTGCATGGTGAAGTGGAGCTTCGCAACGTTGGTTTGAAATATCGTGATGAAAAAACAGCTTCGTTGGAAGAGATCAACACGAGGGTCGAGCCGAATCAGATCGTGGCTCTGATTGGTCCGACTGGATCAGGCAAGTCTTCATTCGTCAGTCTCATTCCGCGATTCTACGATGTGACTGAGGGGGCCGTGCTTATTGACGGTGTTGACGTCCGCAGCATGGACCTGGTCGCCTTGCGCAGGCAGATCGGGATCGTATTGCAGACTTCCCTGTTGTTCTCGGATACGATCAAGGCAAATATTGCCTATGGACGGCCCGAGGCGGGGATGGATGAAGTCGTGGCAGCCGCAAAAGCCGCACAGGCACATAATTTTATCGAAGGTTTTACGAATGGGTACGAAACGATTGTCGGCGAGCGCGGAGTGACCCTGTCCGGCGGCCAGCGTCAGCGCGTGGCGATTGCCAGGGCGCTGTTGATGGACCCGCGCATCCTGATCCTGGATGACTCAACCTCCTCCGTGGATACTCAGACGGAGAAATTGATCCAGACCGCCCTGGATGCATTGATGGAGGGACGCACTACGTTTGTGATCGCGCATCGTCTATCCACAGTTCGTCGAGCCGATATGATCCTTGTGATGGATCGGGGCCGCATCGTCGCACGCGGGACGCATGAAGAATTACTGGCGTTGGGTGGTTTATATGAGGAGATCTACGATTTGCAATTGATTGACCATGCGAAGTTTTCTGAAGAGATGGAGACGTTGGAAGATGAAAGAGTTGAAATCAAGAAGGAGCATGAACTGTAATTTCTGCGCAGAGCGGAGCCGCAGGCTCAGACGAAGCGCGTATTAGCTGATGGATATTATGACCACAAAAATTATTCCTCCTGCATTCATCACTCAATCTGAAGAGGCCCTGGACAAGAGCTATGACCCCAGAGTTGCGCGCGGCCTCGTGCAATTCCTCAAGCCCTACAGTGGGCAAATGCTCCTCTCCCTGCTCTTTATGATCATTGTCACGGCGGCATCCGTGTCAGGACCGTACTTCGTCAAGCTGGCGCTCGATGAAGGGATGGCAAAGAACGACATCCTGGCGTTAAGAAATATTGTGCTGGCATACTTGATCGTTTCTCTCATCCAGTTGGGCACAAATTTTGCGCGCGTGCGGATCATGTCGCGGGTTGGACAGCACGTTTTATACGACGTCCGTACGGCAATGTTCCTTCATCTGCAAAAGCTCTCGTTGAGTTTTTACAACCGTTATAGTGTGGGACGCGTGATCACGCGTGTGATCAATGATGTCGGGACATTGCGCGAGTTCGTCACCTGGGCAACGCTTGCAATTGTCCGGGATGTGTTGGCCATCATGGGCATACTTGTCGCGATGTTTTTGCTGGATGCGCGTCTTTCCCTGATCACTTTTACAGTGCTGCCATTTATGGTGATCGCCACGATCATCTTCCGTCGGGCGGCGCGTCGGAATTATCGCAAGGTACGCGCGGCTGTCTCGTGGACCAACTCGGTGCTTGCTGAGAACGTCAACGGTGTGAGAGTCGTCCAGGCTTTCTCACGCCAGGCTTATAACTACAGGAATTTCAAAGAGTATGTCAATCGGTACTTTCTGGAGAGAAGCCTGGGGGCGGCAAAAGTTGCTTCGGTGTTCACGCCGGTCGTGGACGTACTCGGCGCGGTCGCGACCAGCCTCGTCGTTTATATTGGCGGGATGGCTGTGCTTGGCGAGTCGATCACGGCTGGTGTGTTGGTCGCTTTTGTCTTGTATATCGATCGCCTCTTCGACCCGATCCGAGACTTGAGTCGCCGTTTCGACACCCTGCAATCCACGATGGCAGGCGGGGAGCGCATCCTTGAGCTGCTCAACACACCGGTCGAGGTCTGGGATGCAGAGGATGCCTCTCAGCTCGGACCGATTGCCGGCGATGTCCGATTCGAGAACGTCTCGTTCCATTACTCCGATGACCCAACCCTCGTCCTGGATGGGATCGATCTCGACGCAGCTGCCGGACAAACGGTCGCGTTAGTGGGTGAGACAGGAGCGGGCAAAACGACGATCGTCAAGCTGCTGACCCGCTTCCATGATCCGACCTCAGGCCACGTCTGCGTGGACGGGGTTGACCTGAGGGATGTGACTCAGGCTTCCCTGCGCCGGCAGATGGGCATGGTGCTGCAGGACCCATTCCTGTTCAACGGTTCGGTGAA
>DATFET010000180.1:0-2976 GCA_035250835.1 Anaerolineales bacterium | reverse complement strand
CCTATGATCGCAGCGGCCAGGAAAATCCCAAAGAGCGTCCACGCAAGATTGGGGATATGTGGTTCATTTTGCTTCTTTTGGGTCGTGTTTTTGTTCGATTCCATTTTCGTAATCTCCTTCATTACTCACCATCGGACTCATCCGATGTGTTCCAGGCTTTGAGCTGGTCTTTGACCATCTGGCTGATTTCTATCTTTGAGAAGTCGAGATGCGTCGCCTCGCTGAGGAAGCGGTGGGTCAACGCCTCCAGGGATTCTCTTCGTAATTTCTCAGTCACGCTCGGCGGCGGGATCTCGGTAATGTATGTGCCGCGTCCTTGCTGCGTCGAGATGATGCGCGCCTCGTCGAGCAGACGATAGGCCCTCGCCACTGTGTTGAAATTGACTCGCAGTTCTTCAGCAAGGGCGCGCACGGTTGGCAACTGGTCTCCTGGCTCGAGCACGCCGCTGACCACCTGTGCCTGGATCTGGTTAACGATCTGGGTATAGATGGGCAGGCCGGAGCGGAAGTCAATCTGGAGTAAGAGTTTCCTGGTGGTCATAAAATGTATCTTTGTATCATTGTCATAATTGTATCATTGTAACAATTGTATTCCAAATTGAGATTTTGTCAAGCGGCAATGTCTTTGATCTCGTACAGGATTCGCAACCAGGTCAGTTCCTGGCTCAAATAGATACGCCGCGCGCTCACCTGGATACACCTCTCTCCCATGAAGTAAACGTCAGCGTGGTAGAATCTTTTTGTCATCATTTCAAAAGGAGAAAGACAATGAAAGAACAGACTGGTACCTTCGCAGTCAAGAAGGGCTTGGCACAGATGCTTAAAGGCGGCGTCATTATGGACGTGGTCACAGCAGAGCATGCGAAGATTGCCGAGGAAGCAGGTGCATGCGCGGTCATGGCGCTCGAGCGCGTGCCGGCCGATATACGTGCGAATGGAGGCGTGGCGCGCATGTCGGACCCGGAACTGATTCTGAAGATCATCGACTCGGTCTCCATCCCTGTCATGGCAAAATGCCGCATCGGTCATTTCGTGGAGGCGCAGATTCTGGAATCGCTCGGTGTTGACTACATTGACGAGTCTGAGGTGCTCACGCCGGCGGACGAGTCAAATCACATTTTGAAGCACAACTTCAAGGTGCCTTTCGTGTGCGGCTGCCGCAACCTGGGGGAGGCGCTGCGCCGCGTGGGGGAAGGCGCGGCCATGATCCGTACCAAGGGCGAAGCCGGAACAGGCGATGTGGTGGAGGCTGTCCGTCATGCCCGCACCGTGCTCGGTGACATCCGCCGCCTGACGACGATGGCTGACGAAGAGTTGATGAGCTATGCCAAGGAAATCGGCGCGCCCTATGAGCTCGTGAAGGAAACGAAGGAGCTTGGACGGATGCCGGTCGTCAATTTTGCAGCGGGCGGCGTTGCAACTCCTGCCGACGCGGCGTTGATGATGCAGCTCGGCGTGGACGGTGTATTCGTCGGCTCCGGGATATTCAAGAGCGGTGACCCAGCCCGGCGCGGCGCGGCGATCGTCAAAGCGGTGACTCATTATCAGGATGCCGGCATTCTCGCAGAAGTGAGCAGGAACCTTGGCGAGCCTATGGTCGGACGCAACGTATCGCAGATGCCCGAGGCTGAGAAGATCGCAGGACGAGGCTGGTAATTTCTGACGATGGACGATAGACCATTGACCTTATGATCCATCGTCCATGGTCCCGGGTCAAATAATGAAAATTGGTGTACTTGCATTGCAAGGCGACTTCGCCGAGCATATTGCCATGCTCAAGCGGTTAAAAGTTGAGACGGCAGAGGTCCGTCTGCCTGAGCATCTCATGGGACTGGATGGGCTGATCATCCCCGGCGGCGAATCGACCACCATTGGCAAGCTGGCTGTGGCGTACAACTTGATGGAGCCCTTGAAGGAATTCGGACAGCGGCGCGCGATCTGGGGAACCTGTGCAGGCGCGATCTTTTTGTCGAAGGATGTCAGCCGCGACCAGCCCCTGCTCGGCCTCATGGACATCAAGGTCGAGCGCAATGCCTTCGGCCGCCAGGTCGATTCGTTCGAAGCAGACCTGGATGTCCCTGAATTAAAAAAGGCAACCAACACAAAAGATGATTATCATGCCGTCTTCATCCGCGCGCCGATCATCGAATCGGTTGGAGCCGAGGCAAAGGTCCTCGCCTCCGCCCCGGATGGGAGGATCGTCGCCGCCCAGCAGGGACATCTGCTCGCCACATCCTTCCACCCCGAATTGACGAACGACACGCGTTTTCACGAGTACTTCCTTTCACTGGCTGATTAGGTTTTCATGTCTATTCGACCGTTAGCCTTCTTTGACTTGCCCTATCTGTATGGCTTCCGCGAGGAAGCCGTCGGGCTGGATACCGCGCGCACATTGACGCGTGGCAGCCCATTGGGCGCGGTCGGCTTGATGGCGTATGTAAACCCTGCCAGGCATATCTATTCGGCAATTGTGGATGGCAGCGATGACTCCGTCCTGGGTGGGATCATCCACTCACGGGCTGACTCTTTTGCAAAACTGCTCTACCTGGCTCCTTCTTCACAATTGGCCCACCCTGACCTCCCCCTGCTGATCGAAAATCTTGTAACGCAAGCCGGTGAATGGGGCGCGTTTCATGTCCTGGCTGAAGTGGATGAAACCAGCCGGGCCTTCATCCCATTGCGAAAATCTGGTTTCTCCGTCTACGCCTGGCAGAGGATGTGGGATGTCTCCCAGGTTGCAGAAACAGATATCGGCACGGAATGGACCAAGGTCAAGTCTGCGCATTTGCACCTGGTGCAAAATCTTTATCATCAAATTGTCCCGCCCCTGCTTCACCCGATCGAGCCGCAGCCCAGGGAAGGCTCATTGGGCTGGATGTGCAATGAGGGTGTCAGGTGTTATGTAGGGGTATCACAGGGAGTGTACGGCATCGTGCTGATTCCGCTGATCCATCCCGAAGCGACCGATGTGAGTGA
>DATFET010000167.1:0-7669 GCA_035250835.1 Anaerolineales bacterium | reverse complement strand
CGATCGAAGGCATGGTCAGGGAAGCCTATCTCGGATCACTGGGACCGGTTGCAACCGGCCTGCGGGTCGAGTCCATATCGATTGCAAACGGGATCCTGACCGTCACTGGCCGTATCAAATAGCGCACGGATTATATCATTGTCATTCTCCTGGAAAATATGAGCGTTAGAATCTCGATCATGATTTAGCCCAGGCTCTCTGGAATACGATATCACATCATGCAACGCATCACACCCAGCCGAGACACAACGCTTAAACTCAAGGCCAGTCTGCTCGCCGTTTTGTTTGCATTCAGCCTGCTGACGGGCTGCCGTTCACCTCAGGTGACGGAAGAGGACATCACCATCAGCATTATGGCTGATGGTGAGTCGCGCAACGTCACGATCCCAGCCGGGAGCACAGTTACCCAGGCGATGCAGTCGGCCGGCATCACGGTCGGTGAACTCGACCGAATCGAGCCGCCGCCGTATGCAGTGCTCAACAACGGCGACTCTGTCAAGCTCACGCGCGTCAACGAGGAATTCGAGACCGAGGAACAGGTCATCCCCTTCGAAAAGCAGGTCGTCCGCAATGAGTCCCTGCCTGATGGCGAGACAAGACTCGTTCAGGCAGGCGTCAATGGCAGACAGGAGCTCACCTACCGCCGCGTCCTGGAAGACGACATCGAGATCAGTAGATCTATCGTCAAGACCGTGATCCTCGAAGAAGCACTGCCGGAAATCATGATGGTCGGCGCGCGGACTTCGTTCGCGCCTTTGCCGGTACCCGGCAAGCTGGCATATCTATCCAGTGGCAATGCATGGATCATCGACACATCGACTGCTAACCGTACTGCGCTTGTCACGACCGGTGACCTGGACGGCCGCATCTTCAAGCTATCCCCCAATGGAACTTATTTGATCTTCACCCGCAAGTCTACCAAGCCAGCCGACCAGGAGATCAACACCTTGTGGGCAGTCCGCACCGACGGTGGGAAACCTTTCAGCACCGGGCTTTCCAACATCGTCCATTTTGCGGATTGGATCCCCGGCACAAATTCCATTGCCTATTCAACAGTGGAGCCGCGCGCTACCGCACCTGGCTGGCAGGCGAATAATGACCTTTCCCGTTACAGTATCACCACCGGTGAAAAAAGAAAGATTCTCGATGCCAGCAATGGAGGCGTGTATGGCTGGTGGGGCATGACTTTTGCATTTTCGCCCAACGGCCGCCTGGCGTATGCACAGCCAGATGGCATCGGGCTCGTCGACATAGACGGGAAGTACCGCAAACCTTTGTTGAATATTACACCGCTTAACACTCACAGCGATTGGGCATGGCTCCCGTCCATCGCCTGGGGTGCAGATGGTGAATCGTTGTACTTCACCTCGCACGCGCAATCGGAAGATCTTGTCAGCGACGAGGATTCGCCGTTCTTTGATATCAGCGTAACGTCACTGGAAAACAGTGCCTTCGTGCCCATCGTCGAGCGGACAGGCATGTTTGCATATCCATCCGTTTCCCCGGTGCAATCAAGCGTACTCGAGAGGCAATATCAGGTGGCATTCCTGCAAGCCATTTTTCCCGAGCAGAGTGAGACCAGCCGCTATCGTGTCGTCGTTATGGACCGGGATGGATCGAATCGTCGCACAATTTTCCCTGGAGAGGATGCGCCCGGCCTCGAGCCTCAAACTCCCATTTGGGCGCCTGAGCCCATCGAAGGGCAATCCGGGGATTTCATCGCTGTCGTCTACCAGGGAAACCTCTGGCTCGTCGATAGCGGAAGTGGAGAGCCATATCAGGTGACAGGCGACGGCCTTGTCACCAGGATCGATTGGAAATAACTATCGCGCCTCATGTCCATTACCCTTCAGGCACGATGCCAGTACGAATAACATAAGAGAGGAAGATATACAATGAGAATCTTGATCACTGGCGCAGCCGGGTTCCTTGGTTCACATTTAAGTGACCGCCTTCTTGCCGAGGGACATGAGGTCATCGGACTGGATAATTTTGTCACGGGAAGCCGCGAAAATATTACGCACCTGATCGGGAATGAGAAGTTCTCATTCCACAAGCATGATGTTTCCAATTACATATTCGTGCGTGGAAAGGTAGATGCGATCCTGCATTTCGCGTCGCCAGCCAGCCCCAATCCGCAGTCGCCTTCCGGGTATTTCAACCTGCCCATCCAGACCATGAAAGCCGGCGCTCTGGGAACGCATAACTGCCTGGGCGTGGCGCGTGCCAACAATGCCCGATTCCTGCTGGCCTCCACCAGCGAGATTTATGGCGACCCGCTCGTTCATCCACAGACCGAGGATTATGCCGGCAATGTGGATCCGGCTGGGCCGCGCGCCGTCTACGATGAAGCCAAACGATTCGCTGAATCGTTGACCATGGCATATCACCGCGCCCACAAAGTGGACACGCGCATCGTCCGCATCTTCAATACCTACGGTCCGCGCATGGACCTGGAGGATGGCCGCGCTCTCCCCAACCTGTTAAAGCAGGCACTGCTCTGCCAGCCTCTCACGGTATACGGCGAAGGAGACCAGACCCGATCCTTCTGCTACGTGGACGACCTGATCGAAGGCATTGTCACGCTGCTCTATTCCGATGAACATCTCCCTGTCAATATCGGGAACCAGCACGAAATGACCATCCTGGAATTCGCCGAGACCATCAACCGCATTACTAAAAACCCTGCCGGGATCACATTTGTAAAAGATGCGCGCAGCGTGCGTGACCCGCAGCAGAGACGCCCCGACATTACCCGCGCCCGCCAGATCCTGAGATGGGAGCCCAAAGTTTCTCTGGAGGAAGGTCTTCACAAAACGATCCCGTATTTCAAGAAGAAACTGGGGATTGAATGATCCTGACCCAGAATCGGGAACGCGTCCGATTTTTGAAATTTGCCACGGTAGGTGCTCTGGGGGCAATGATTGATTTTGCGGTGATGAATTTCATGACCCATACCTTCAATATGCGGCTTGTGTTCGCGGGAACGATTTCGTTCATCTGCGCGGTCCTGAGCAATTTCACCCTTAACCGATATTGGACCTACCCGGACTCACGTTCCAGGCATATCATTCACCAATTAGGAATGTTCTTTCTGGTGAATGCTGCCGGCATCGCCATACGCGTCCCGATTCTTCATTTTTTAGAGCCTCCACTGGCTCTCTTCTTCCAAAGAGTGACAAATCTTCCGCAATCGACCGCGCACCTGCTTGCCAAAAACGTTACCCTTGCCTTTGCCATCGCAGTTGTAATGATCTGGAATTTCTTTATCAACCGCTATTGGACGTATAATGATGTTGATTGAATATCTGCCGAATACATAGATTTCATGCGCCCAGGGAATTGTCGATAGTTTATTGAGCATTAACTCATCAGGGAGAAACGATGTCACAAAATCAGCGAAGAATCATCCCGGTATACTCTTCGCGCGGCGAGGTCGATGCCTTTCTTTCTTTTCCCTACCTTTTCAACCGAGGCGGTGAATGGATCGGCTGGGTTACACCCCAGCGGGAGGTCTACTCCGTCCTCGGCAGTTATGTGGGGTTCCTGACCAACGATCCGCGCATCGTGCGTAAACGTTCGGAAAATGTATTCCATCCTCGCCTGAAGGCGCCTCCGCATCCAGGCCGGCTGAATACACCGGCTTACGCTCCACTGGCGCCGCTGATGAGTGATCTCACCCACAGCCTGGTGGATGTGCTGGCTGAGGAGCCTGAGCGTCTTCACACTGTGGATACCGGTGAACTACGAGACGACCTGGATTAAGGAGTCAACTTACATCTCAAACAGCATTCATTACCATTGACATGGTAAACTCATGGCAAGAGATTACCTCCCATGACTGACTCAGATAAACGCAAACCAATCAGCGCTTCTCGAATTTCTCTTTCACAGTTGATGCACCTTGAGCATGCCAACCTGCTGGGCAATGTACACGGTGGCTGGATCATGAAACTCGTGGATGAAGCAGGTGCGCTGGCATGCATGCGTCACGCTCAACGAAAGGTGGTGACAGTCGCGATCGACTCGATGGTGTTCCGCGAGCCCATCCGCATCGGCGACCTAATCATCCTGAACGCGGAGGTCAGTTATGTCGGCCGCACTTCGATGGAGGTGGAAGTACACGTGATCGCCGAGAACCCCTTGACGGGTGAGCGCACGTACACCAATACCGCCTATCTGGTTTATGTTGCCCTGGATGATTACGGCAGACCGACAACTGTGCCCGGGCTCAAAGCCGAGACAGAGGAAGAGAAACGCAGATTGGAAAAGGCACAGGAGCGGCAGGAAAGAAGATTGAAGAATAAGTAGCTCACCGAAGACGGTATAAGCTTTCCCATGACTGAGCCCGAATCGACCCAGACACAACCCAAAGATCAGCCTGCCAATCCGTTCCGCAACCTGCGCGAGCTGGTGGATTATGTCGCGGGCAGATCGCTTCCGCCTCTCCCCGCGGAGGATGGACGCGCGACTGAGGCACTGCCGTTCCCATTTCTGGGGATCGTCGGTCAGCACGAAATGAAACTTGCTTTACTTTTGGGACTCATCAATCCAAATATTGGGGGCATCCTCTTAATCGGTCCGCGCGGCACGGCCAAGACGACAGCCGTCCGAAGTCTGCTGGGATTGCTTCCGCAGGTAGAGCGCAGCGCCTGTTTCTACGGTTGTCTCCCCGAGGATATCGAGATCGGCGGGCTGGAGGCAGTTTGCCCCGATTGTGCAAGGAAGTACGGTGAGGGCAAGCCGCTGACCGCGCCTGACAAGGTCCGTTTGATCGAGCTGCCGCTCAACGCCCGGCTGGATGACGTGGTCGGCAATATCGATGAGCGCGCCGCGATCCACGATCGGATGCGCATCCGACGCGGGATCCTGGCGCAGGCCGACCTCAACCTTCTGTATATCGACGAGATCAACCTGCTCGGCGATGACATTGTCGATTCGATCCTGGATGCCGCCGCGCAGGGCAACTACACTGTGCGGCGTGGACCCATCGTTGCCACCTATCGCTCGCGCTTCGTGTTGATCGGTTCCATGAACCCCGAAGAGGGACGCCTGCGCCCGCAGATCCTGGACCGCTTCGGTCTGCGCGTGATCGTGCGAGGGCTGGAGTCTGCCGAGGAGCGGCTGGAGGCCTATCGGAGGGTGCAGGCGTATCTGGCGCATCCGCGCCGCATGATCGAACAGTTTGCGGCTGAGATGGAAGCAGCCGCGTCCGAGATCAGGAGCGCGCGCGAGCGCGTCCGCAGAGTCGTCATACCAGACGCGGTCGCGAACCCTGCCATCGAGCTCGTCCAGAGAATAGGCATTGATTCCCTGCGGGCTGAGATTACCTGGTTCGAATCGGCGCGGGCATACGCTGCCGCGGATGGACGCGAACAAGTCACAAACACCGACCTGACAGCCGTTGCACCGATGGCTCTGCGCCTGAGGCGCTCGCACTTCATGAATGAATTTTTCAAGGGGCAGATCAGTGAAGAAAAAGAATTGGCTTCGCTGCTGAGTGGTTTCGACAGGAAGCGTAAATCCAATAGAAAAACCTCGAAGAAAAAATGAGTGGACAGAACATACGGAATCCTGCCTATCGCATCCTGACCCAGAGACTTGTCGTGCGCTGTTACGATCCATCGGATGCACAGATGCTGGCCGATTCGGTCACGGAAAATGTAGAACACCTCAAGCCCTGGATGCCGTGGGCTCATGCTGAACCTGAGCCCTTTGAATCAAAAGTGGAACGGGTAAAAAGATTCCGCGGCATGTTCGATCTCCAGGAGGATTACATCTACGGCATCTTCAACCCGCAGGAAACGCGGCTGCTCGGGGGAACAGGTCTGCACACGCGTGTCGGCGATGAGCAACTGGAGATTGGGTATTGGATCCACAAGGACTTCGTCAACCAGGGACTGGTGACGGAGTCCACTGCGTCGCTCATCAAAGTGGCGTTCGAGCTCCTCAATATCCATCGTCTTGAAATTCACTGTGATCCCAATAACTTTGCCTCTGCAGCGATTCCTCGCAAGCTGGGCTTTACGCACGAAGGGACTCTGCGCGCCAGGACCCGCTTCCTGGATCGCTGGAGCGACTCGATGATCTGGGCACTGCTCGAGGAGGACTATCCGGACAGCCCGTCATCCGGGGCAGATATCCAGGTGTTCGATGCGCGCGGCGTTCAACTCCTATGACTGCAATTCTCAAGAAGATCTTCGAAAAACCGATCTTTATCCTGATAGCCGTCAATATCATTGTCGGCTTATTTATTTTTCGCAACTATGGGCTGTCCTGGGATGAGCTTTTATTCTACGATTATGGGAATGCTCTCGGTTACGCCTATTCCCCTCGTGAATGGTTCAGTGGGCAATTTGATGTGGACAATTCTTATGGAGCGAGCGGCGACGACCACAAGACGCGCGGACCTGCTTATTTGCTTCTTGCTCGCGAACCCGTATATTTTTTGGAAGCGCTCGGTCTTGACCAGGCCTCGGCCTGGCATCTGGTCAACTTTCTATTTTTTCAGTTTGGAGTATATTTTCTCTATCGCCTGTCCATGCGCTGGATGAAACCCTATGCAGCACTCGCCGCTGCAGCTCTGTTTGCATGGCAGCCGCTGTTGTGGGGACATGCCTTCATCAATCCAAAAGATCCCTCCTTTATGATATTTTTTCTGGCATCTGTCTGCCTCGGATTCGAGTTGGTTGATCAATTGACAGGAACCATCAGACCAAAATATTCTACAGCCATTTTGCCCAGCATTATTCTTGGAATTACTACTTCCATTCGAGTCCTCGGACCGCTGGCCGGACTGCTCGTTTTCATTTATTTTGCTTTTTCAATACTCACAAATCAAAATCCCCGCGCTGCGCGCAGGCAAGCATGGTTAGCCTTCCTGGCATATGGGACGATTGCACTCTTCATTATGTTTCTCACATGGCCTTATCTGTGGGAAAGTCTAATCGTGCGTTTCATAGATGTTTTCCGTCTGATGTCTGATAACCCGACCAGTCTTTCCGTGCTTTTTGGTGGTGAGGTCTTTCGAGCAGGTGAGCTGCCGCGCCGCTATCTCCCCTTCATGCTCGGCACCACACTGACGGAACCTGTTTGGATATTATTTGCCCTCGGAGTCATTGCCGGATATTGGAAGCTGCTAAAACAAGCTGT
Source organism: Anaerolineales bacterium (assembly GCA_035250835.1). GTDB lineage: Bacteria > Chloroflexota > Anaerolineae > Anaerolineales > Villigracilaceae > Defluviilinea. Next base: position 517 of record DATFET010000167.1, on the reverse strand, counting down.
GGATAAAAATAAACTAGTTTCATTATCGCTCCTCCTGATTTGGCTTCTGATTCCCATCTTCTATGTGCTGATCCGCAAGCCGGCCATGTACGATGGTATTCGTCATTTTCTGTTCATCATACCGCCGGTATTTATTTTCAGCGGATTTGCTTTTGAATTTCTGATGGATCAATTCAAGCATATTTGGCTATACGCAAGCATCGTTTTGATTATCCTGCTCCCGGGCATCCTCGGAATTTTGCGGCTTCATCCCTATGAATATACCTATTACAATTCCTTCATTGGCGGCACAGAGAATGCCTTCCGGAAATATGAAACCGATTACTGGCTTACCTGTTATAAGGATGCCGTGGAGGAATTAAATTCCTCCACATCCGGTCCCATTGATCTCTACGTTCATCGGGAGGCTTTTATCGCTGACTATTATGCAGACGATAACATCTCAGTCCATGAGCTGCGCGGCGCGGCAAGCAGTGTAACGAGTGGAGACTATGTGCTGGTCAACTCTCGCACCAAT
>DATFET010000158.1:0-2188 GCA_035250835.1 Anaerolineales bacterium | reverse complement strand
GTCTCATCCTTGGCGGCAGGAAGCGGGCTGACTGACTTGGCGAGCAGCTTGAACTCGTGGACATGAAGGGTTATCTCGCCGGTCTTCGTTCGGAACATGACCCCGCCCGCCTGGATGAAGTCGCCGATGTCGAACATCCTGTTGAAGAAATCCAGGCCTTCTTTCCCTACTTCGTTCAAGCGGAAGAAAAGCTGGATCTTTCCCTCACTGTCCTCGATATGAGCGAATGAGACCTTACCCATCGCCCGCGTCGCACGGATGCGTCCTGCCAGGGTGGCTTTGACTTCCCTGCCGTCCTTCTCTGCGGATTCAAATTCAGCAATCGCCTGAATGCTTGTATGGGTACGATGAGCACGCGTCGGATACGGCTCGATCCCCTCGGCGCGCAATTCCTCCAGCTTCTGCAAACGTATTTTTTCGAGTGAGTTGTATTCTGTCATGATGATTGCTCCACCCCTCCCTGGCATCCTCATATTTTATAAAATAAAGGATGGTTGGGTGGGGCAAAATAAAAACCCCGCGCTCCTTCACAGGTGCGCGGGGTAAAAATCGTTCCGCTCCTGCATTCAGCCAACTTTCAGGATTTTAACATTATATGTACCGCCCGGGGTTTCCACTTTAACGGTATCGCCAAGCTTGTGATTGAGGATTGCCTTGCCGATAGGTGACTCATTGGAGATCTTCCCTTCGCGCGGATTGGCTTCCGCCACACCGACGATGGTGAACGTCTCAGCCTCGAAGTTGCCTTCCTTGATGGTGACTTTGGAGCCCACCTGCACGATGTCGCTTTTCTTTTTACCGTTGTCTTCGATGATCTTTGCAGTGGCAAGTAAAATCTCAAGTTCCTGGATTCGACCTTCAACAAAAGCCTGCTCATTCTTGGCGGCTTCATATTCGGCATTTTCGATCAGTTCGCCCCCTTCCATCGCCTCGTGCAGGCGGTTGGCAACTTCCTGACGCTTGGCAGTGCGCAGATAGTCCAATTCGTCCTGAAGTTTCTGGTATCCCTCTTTGGTCAAAAAGTTGTTAGGCATTTTTCTTTCCTGATATAAGAATTTTGCATCTCCTAAAGAGATGCAAAGATGGTGCCCCGATGCAGATGTCTGTAAAAACGCCGTTAATATATCACGAATCGAGACTCATTACAAGAGCTTTGTAACATCCTCATTAAGTTGCAATATACGAATTCCCTGGCGCTTTGCCCAGTAGGACCTCAGGGATTCTCGGGCTCTCTCCGGCGTATCCATGGCTTCTCCCAGTAGTGCCAGCTGGGATTTGTACTCCAAAACCGCCTCCTGCCAGGCGCTCAGACCTGCCTCCGTTATCGAATAGACGGTTTCCTTCATCCCAGCGGCTTTTCGCTCAAATTCCTCGGGTTTTGTGAAGAAATAAGGGATATCAATATCATAGAGCAGGGGCAGTCCGATCAGCTCCGCGCCCATCCGCACCAGGACGTGGTCAACATGAGATCCAACCGATAGCTGGCAGACCAGCACATCGTCCGGCTGGAGGCGGGCAGATACCGCCGCGGCAATGCGGCTTGGGAGGTCAGCATCCTGCTCGCGAGGAGGCGCCCAGATGTCGTCATACAGCCACTCGCCGCTCGAGCCGCGGCGGTAGATGCAGTCCAGGAAGTCGAAGTGAGCGACCTGGGCGCCGACGATCGCGGCGGCCTGGCGATCCTCTTCACGACGGGCGCGTACTGCTTCCTCCGCGGCCGGGAATCCCCAAAGATAATGCTGCAACTGTGCAAACTGAGAGTAATCCCCTTCGGGAGGGTAGCCGCACATGATCGTCCAGATCTCGACAGGGATGCCGGAGTGGGTTTGATCATAGATCAAACCTCCAGCGGAGAGCACTGCATCGTCCAGGTGTGGGGAAAGATAGATCCATCGCATGAAGCGATTTAACCATACTTGGCGGGAAGCTGACTGGATTTTAAGATGAGCATGCAATTGATTTCCGCCCTTAACTCAATTACACTTGATACGGAGGCAGAAGTGCAGGAGCGACGCAAACAACCCCGCAAAGACCTGATGTCCTTTTCTCAGGTATATGAACTGGAAAAGGGAAAACTGATCGGCCACCTCGGTGATATTACTCAGTCGGGAGCCATGGTGATCGGTGATGAGCCGTTTGATGTGAATCTTCAGATGAACATTTCCATACTGCTCCCCAACTGGAAATG
>DATFET010000113.1:0-3963 GCA_035250835.1 Anaerolineales bacterium | reverse complement strand
CAAGTTCTTAGCTAAACTCCCAGACTGCTTCTCCGCTCAGAATACGGCGGATCTGATCGGGGAATTTGTCGGGGTCGAGAGGCTTGCCCAGGAATCCATCAAAGCCTGATGCCTTTGCTTTGTTCATCTGATCGGTACTGGCTTCTGCCGTCACGGCAATGATTGGAATGGACTTGAGCCTGTCTGAGGCACGGACCTTCTTCAAAGCGCCATATCCATCTTCATATGGCAGGCGAATGTCCATCAGAATCAGATCGAGGCGCTGCAGGGTATCTGCATATTCCACAACCTCGTACCCGGAAGTCTTCCATTCACAATGGATGCCCAGGTATCCCAGCATGCGGGCAATGAGAACAAAATTTGCCACATTGTCCTCAACCACCAGGACAGTTGCATCTTTCGGAATGGTCGGCTTTCTGATGGGCTGTGTGTCCAGTAAATTTTCAGGCATGAGTTCTCCTTGGGAGGAATTTTTCAACCTCGTTGATGAGCTGATCGATATCGAGCGGCTTCTGGATGTATCCATCGCATCCAGCCTCCAGGGTGCGTTCCTTGTCACCCCGCATGACGTTGGCTGTCAGGGCAAGGATCGGGATACGCTCAAACCCAGGCATGGACTTGATCTTTGCCGTCAAAGTGTATCCGTCCATATCCGGCATGTTGATATCCATGAGTATTAGATCGGGTCTTGCATCCTTCAGGATTTTAAGGGCATCAGCGGCATCTATCGCCTCAAGCATGTCATAATCCTGCGACAACAAAATTCGACGCACAAGCGTCCGGTTATCCGGGTTGTCTTCAACGTAAAGGATCGTGGTCTTGTGTTTTGGTAGTGTCATCCTCGAAGGACCTCCGATTTGATTTTACTTATGACCTTTGGGGGGCAGCATAACAGCTACCTTACAGATTACCCAACAAAAATGTCGAGGGGTTTATTCCTCGACATTAGTGCAGTGGCGCTACCGCGCCATGGGGTTAGAGCGGGTGATGGGACTCGAACCCACGATATCTTGCTTGGGAAGCAAGCGTTCTACCACTGAACTACACCCGCGGGTGAATGGGATTATAAGCCAGCCAAAAGTACCCTGTCAATGTACAGGTTGAACAGGGATTTCACGCCTCAACACGGACAGATTCATTGGTCCCGTTTGAGTAACTTGTTCGCCAGCTCGAACAAGGCCTCTCCAGCCTCTCCCTGTGGGTCGGCTTCTTCGAGGTTCAAGAGCGCCAGATCGGTCATCTGCGTGGAGGCGTCGTATGCGACCCCATAGCCTCCTTCACTGGTGAGCAGGCGGGCGATGTCGTGGACCTCTTCGTGCCTGATCGGGCCCTGTTTCCAGCGGGACGCAAACTGTCCGTTTGCGCTCAGACCTGCCAGCACGGGCAGGGAATTTTTCCCTTCTACCAGATCGCCTGCCGCGGATTTGCCGGTAACCGATTCATCTCCCCAAATCCCAAGGATGTCATCCTGTACCTGGAATGCGAGGCCGAGATAATGCCCGAAGGAGCGAAACGCATCCTGCCTGGCTTCATCAGCGCCACCCAGCAACGCCCCGATATGGCAACAAGCCGAGAGTAAAGCCGCTGTCTTACCGGCGACCATCGGCCAGTAATCGTCCACTCCGAGATCGGTCCTGGACTCGTAGGACATGTCCAAAAACTGACCGCGGGTGAGATCAAGACAAGTGTTGTGCAGGATCTCTGCTGCACGGAGGACGACCTCCGCCGGATAATCATTCTTGAGGTCAACGATCGCCTGGTTCGAAATGACGAACAGTGCGTCGCCGACGTTGATCGCCATGGGTGCGCCCCATTTGACCCAGGTCGTTGGGCGGCCGCGCCGCTTATCGGAGTTGTCCTGTATATCATCATGGACGAGCGAGAAATTGTGGACCAGCTCCACTGCTGCTGCGGCTGGCAGGGCGGCTCGCCAGTCTTTCTCGCAGGCCGCAATGCTTAATAAAACCATCATTGGACGGATACGCTTGCCTGCCGTGTCCGGGCCAGCGCCTTCACCGCTCCAGCCCATGTGATAGGTAAGCATTTCGTGAAAAGCTTTCGTGCGTGGGTCGTCGAGACGGGAAACCTGTTTTTGCAGTTCCAGCTCAATCTGAGAAAGAAGCGGTTTGAGATCCATGGGTCGAAAACCTGTTTTGAGAAGAATTATAGGAGTTGAAGCGCATGCAATTCCTTTTCCAACTGCTCAGGGGATTGAAATTGGATCACAGCGAATCCCATCCCGCGTGCCTGATCGATGTTTGCCTGCGAGTCGTCGATGAAGAGACATTCCTGGGCGGGTCTGCCAACTCGGGCAAGCATGATCTCGAAGATCTGCGGTTCGGGTTTGATGGAACCGACTTCACCTGAAATGACAATGTCATCGAATAGATGAAAAAAATCATATTTCTCACGCGCGTACGGAAAGGTCTCAGCAGACCAGTTGCTGAGTCCATAGAGCGGATATCCCGACCGCTTGAGCTTCTTCATAATTTCAACAGTCCCTGTATATGAACTGCCGATCGAATCTTTCCAGTTGTCATGATAGACCCGGATGAGATCGGAGTAGTGGGGGTATTGTCTGGATAGATCTGCAACACCTTCCGTAAATGTGCGGCCTTTATCCTGTTGTGCATTCCAATCCATGAAGTTCACTTCATGCAGGAATTGCTCCATGGCTTCTTCGTCATCGGGGAAATAATGGCGGTATACAAGACGGGGATTCCATTCGATCAGGACATTCCCAAAGTCAAATATGATGGCTTTGATAGTTCTGGACATTCCGCTATTTTACTGTACTCTGTTATGCTTTGATCTTTTCGCCCTTTGGATCGTATAACGGTTCCTTCACCACCGATGCCTGGACCTCCACCCCGAAACACTCCACACTGACGCGCGTCCCTGTTTTCGCCAGCTCGACGGGAAGGTAGGCATAGGCGATGCTTTTATTCACCGAATATCCAAATCCACCGGACGTGACCCATGTGACGACATTCCCTTCATGGCGAATCGGTTCACTGCCAAACACAACCGTGTCGGGATCCTCCAGGAGGATACAGGACAACTTTTGCTTAATCCCATCGGCTTTCTGTTTTTGCAGAGCCTGCCTGCCCTTAAATTCAATACTCTTGTTCAAAGCAACTGCAAAGCCCAGCCCGGCTTCGTAGGGAGTGTAATCGGGCGTGATGTCCGCGCTCCAGTAGCGGTAGCCTTTCTCGAGGCGGAGCGACTCAATTGCCTTGTAGCCGCCTGCCAGCATGCTGAAGGGTTTGCCTGCTTCCCAGAGTGTATCCCATAACTGTTCGCCGTATTCGGAGGGAGCATAGAATTCCCAGCCCAATTCACCAACATAGGTGACGCGCAGTGCCAGCGTTGGGATATTCCCGATCGTGATCTGTTTTGCGGTCATATAAGGGAACCCAGCATTGGATACATCATCGCGGGTGATACTTTGCAAAATATCCCTGGCGCGGGGACCCCATAAACCAAAGCACGTGCGCGCAGAGGTCATGTCGTTGATATAGACCGTTCCATCCAGAGGCATGTAGCGCCGAAGGTGAGTCATGTCGTGCGTGCCAAAAGCAGTGCCCGTGACGATCATAAAGCGATCGGAAGCGAGACGCGTGACGGTGAAGTCACATTCAATGCCGCCGCGGGCATTCAACATTTGAGTGTAGACGACAGATCCAATAGGTTTGTCGATATCGTTGCCGCAGAGTGATTGTAAGAAGTCGCAGGCGCCCGGTCCAAGCACTTCGATCTTCGAAAAGGAGGTCTCGTCGAAGAGCGCGGCAGCCTCGCGCGCGGCGCGGTGTTCCGCGGCGATGGCCGGCGACCAATTGTCAAGCGCCCAACCTTTGAGGTCCGGTACCGAGGCAGCGCGGGGATCCCGCTCATTCGGTGTGAACCAGTTCGGTCGTTCCCATCCACCTTTTTCTCCGAAGACCGCGCCTAAATCCTGCAGGC
>DATFET010000085.1:0-4789 GCA_035250835.1 Anaerolineales bacterium | reverse complement strand
CTGCCAGAACCTGATCGCGGCTTCGATTTGCTCGGCGTCGAGCAAGACCCATTGCCCCCGTATCTGCACCAATGGCGATTTCAACTTTGCCAGCGCCTTGAACTCTGCTTCGGTCAATTCTGTTTCGCTTAACGATAATTTCCATTGATAGTTGACCAAATTCTCCATGGACATTCGACTTCTGGCATTGGCGTCGCTGCCCTTTGATTTCATCTTCACTTTGACGCCCAGCCGCGCACCCTTCTTATTCCACCACGGCGGGACAAGGATGCCGAACCCCGCGCCTTCGAGCAGGGGAGCAGTCTCGCGCAAGAAGGTGTAGGCGCCATTGGCATCTACTGTCAGTTCTGTCGGGCGTTTGCCTTTCAGGCTTTCAGTGACGGGTGGGAATAATCTTGCAGCATAGCCCAGCCCTGCCAATAATTTTTCCTGCGGCTGTTCGAAGCGATGACCGAGATGGGTCAATACGCCTCGAGTCTTTTTCCACACTTCATCAGCAGGGATCAACAAACTGGGATCGTCTTTTGCCTGAATGAGATAATGTAAATACCAGGGTTGTTTTTGCAGCGCAGGAGCTTCCAGGCGAAACGCGATTCGGAATGCCGCATCGCCCGCGACGTGCAGGTTACGCATCCATGCCTTGTGGCTTGCAGCGAGATTCTGTGCCTGCGCCTCCGAAAGTTTGACAATAGCTTTTTCGCTGAACAATGCTTCTATCCAGCTATAAGCGGGCGAACCATCATGGTAAAACTTTGGCGCGGCAGATTTTCCCCATTCACGCGCAAGCGCGTCGCAGAAATTGTTGAGGAAGCTGGTGAGGAGAGCTCGCGGAGATAAAGATTCTCCCTCACCCCTAACCCCTCTCCCAGCGAGAGAGGGGGACTCAGCACGGCACACAGCTGGCATCGTGTTTTCAAGCTGTTTCAACCTTGCCGCGTCTTTGGGCGAGTCAAGGACGGGTAGCCAGCGGGCGAAATATGCTTTTCCTTCGTTCACAATAACGGGAACAAGTTTGTGCGCCGCGAGGGTCTCCAATGCCAAAGCTGAGACCATGCTCCAGTAACGGAGGTCAGGCGCGGGCGCGAAAGAAGCGGTTGGATCAGGCTGAGGCGCAGAAAATGCCAGTAGGGACAGGATCGCCTTTTCGGGCCGCACCCAAATCCCGTTCACAAGAAAAGAGGCAAGTTTTGGATTTTTGGAATCCAAATTCCAGTTGTGAATGAGTTGCGGCGAGGGCAGGGGAGTATCTTTGACAGCGGGCAGGCGCAGAGTGATGGATCTGGATGCGCCATCAAGATCAAGTATGTGTTTGAGTGTGCCTGTATCGGCGCAAAACGGGTGCAGACGAGACTTAGTTTTTTTCGCCGCGCGCGTTTGTTTTGGCGCGAGGACATCGGATGTTTCCAACCAAAACAGAATTCCGCCGGTGCGCTCGGAGCTTTCTGGTGGTTGAAAATGTGCGTGAAGGATGTTCATGGACGACATTATGATACACTATTTGCAATTCATGGGGAGTAGAGAATGGCCGGCAAACGGACAGACCTTTTGATGGAAGGAGCACGCATGTCCACCACGAAGACTATCTATCAGATTAAGGTGACCCTGATCGGCTCAAAGCCGCCGATTTGGCGCAGGTTTCTGGTTGAGGATACTGTCACATTGGGCAAACTGCATGATATATTGCAGATCGTTATGGGTTGGACGAACAGCCACCTGCACCAGTTCATCATTGACGATGAATTCTACGGCATGCCTTTGGATGATGATTTTGGGGATGTGAGGACGAAAGATGAAACTCGCTTCAAACTGAATCAACTCGTCAGCGGCAAAGGATTCAGGTTTGGCTATGAATATGATTTCGGAGATAGCTGGGAACATGATCTGGTCATCGAAAAAATTCTGCCGGCCGAAAAGGGAGCGCGGTATCCGATTTGTGTTGCAGGAAAACGCGCCTGTCCGCCCGAAGATGTGGGTGGCATCTGGGGCTACGAAGATTTCCTGAAAGCCATCTCCGATCCAAAGCATCCTGAACACGCTGAAATGAGGGAATGGATTGGCAGCGATTTCGATCCCGAGCGCTTCAACCTGAATGCGGTAAACGCAGGCTTGCACCATCCTCGCCGGGCAGGCACGGAAGAACAGGATCATTATAAACTGGCCCTGTCGCCAGACGAGGAGATACTTGAAAGAATCGCTAACTGGGCTAGTGGGTTAGCTGACAAACAAATTGCCCTGATCGACACGCTGGCTTTGCGGCGGGATATGGCGACGCTCCTGACCTACGTCAAAGAGAACCGCCCGGTTGGCACGCAATCCACGGGCAACCTGCCGCTGAAAGCCGTGCGGGAGGTCTGCGCTCAATTCGTCAACCCGCCTGTTCTCGATGAAAGAATTGGCGACAAAGTTTATAAATTGCGAAGCGAGGAGGATGTCTTTTGGTTGTTCTATCTTCACATGCTTGCCAACACTGGCGGATTGGTCACAGGCGGGCAGGCGCGTGCCTCGAGATTAACATCGAGCGGCGAAGCTTTTTTGAACGCCGCACCCCCGCTTCAACTCGGTTTTATGCTTGATGTTTGGTGGAATTACGAGGATTGGCGGATCGCCTTTCCGGTCTCGGGTCTGAGTCAGGGTTTGCCGGTTAACTTCAGAAAGGTCATTCTCAAGCGTTTGTTGGAATTGCCAGTTGGCGAGTCAATAGCCTATGAACCGTTCGCCGATGAATTGATCAAAGAGTCGCGCTTCACTTGGCCGAGTCCAGATCAGGATATTTCAAAAACGATTAGGCGCTCTGCCATTGCCCGCATGGTGATTTATCCCCTGGCTGGTTTCGGCGCACTGGAATATGAGTATAAAGAAAGAACGAGCGACGGTTATACATCAAAATATCTTGCTGAAATCCGCCTCACACCGTTAGGAAAAGGATTGCTGGAGACTCCATAGCGCAATGTAACTGTCGCATGATTTAAGGATTATCCCATGGACTTGAAGGTCTTCATTACCACGGGTGAATCCGTTTGCAGTGAATGCGGAGAAGAGCTGGGGCGCCACGCCTGGATCATGCTGGTCGAGGGCCAAGGGGCAGTCTGCCTTACTTGTGCCGACATGGATCACCTGATCTTCCTGCCCTCGGGTGATGCGGCGCTGACCCGGCGAGCGGGAAAACATTGCACACTCTCCGCGGTCGTTTTGCAATGGAGCCGCGCCCGCAAACGGTACGAACGGCAGGGACTCCTGGTAGAGGAGGCCGCCCTCCAACGCGCCGAGAAGGAATGCCTGGCTGATGAGGAGATCCGAGTCCGTCGACGGGAGCGAGAAGCCGAACGCCGCGCCGAACTGGATCAGGGATACGTGATGCGATTTACTGCCCGCGTGCGAGAATTATTTCCAAACGGTCCTGCTGGTCGCGAGCAAGTCATAGCCGAGCATGCCTGTCAGAAATATAGCGGAAGGGTGGGACGCTGCGCGGACGCGAAACGTCTGGACGAAGAATTTATTCACCTGGCCGTAGTTGCTCATATTCGCCATGCTGAAACGAATTACGACGAATTCCTGGCGCAAGGGATGGAGCGTAGGGAAGCGCGTGGCGAAGTGCAGGATGAAATTGATCAGGTGTTAGCTCGCTGGAAGGCGGTTTGAAAGCATTGGTATTATGCTGCCTTTCGTGCTTTTTCAAAGAAAACTCACCAGCCTTGAAATCCGGGGAGTGGGGTAGTATTAATGCTATCCTGAAAGGTTATCCAATTGGCCTAAATGGATCGCTAACGCCGTCCCTACAGCAAGATAGATCCTGGGCGAAGAAGTCTGACTGAGGTTCTACTTTTCTCAGGATATTCACTTGTTTCTAGGGCAACCCTTTGCCCAACCCCCACTCCGTGCGTTTTGTACCCATTTATTCACTTGTCGGGCCGGTAATTTATATTACAAGCTCCCAAAAGCGTAGCTGGCGAGGTGTCAACCCTCTGCCATCGTGAGAAATCAGCCATTCTCGTAAGCTCTCATCACCTAGCTCATTGCGAAGCCAGCCCACCGCATCCCATGATCCGATGGAAAGCATCCGGCGTATGATTAGATCTCGGTCATTTTCAATGGAAATATGGGAAGATTGGTGATCCCAAAAAAGGGGACGGAATTGTTTTGGCAGTCCTCTTTTTCTTGGCATATGTCAATTATAAGCGAGAACAACTTTCGTAAGCCTTGATACGGAGTGTTCTAGAGGGTACGTACTGGCTGAAACGGAACTCCGCTCCTTTGCTCAACTGCATTGACATTCACATCGAAGCCCCAAGAGTAGATTGTGAAAAGCTGAGTGGTGATCGAGTGGGAGAATCGTCAGAATCAATTCGTGCGCGGGTGCAATCCGCTCAGGATATTCAAGGCAAACGATTTCAAATAACAGATCATCCGACATCGTTTGTAACGCCGATATGCGAGTGGGGAAATATGGCCATTACTGCTTTAGACTCTTTACATCCGATTAAATTGATAGTATTATCAGTCATCATGACATCTTACAACTGATGAGGAGAACAATGCTCAACCTGGCCCGGTCGGAACGAAAAACGTTGACTGGAGGTTGTAATGAATCCAATTGCCTTTAGCACACTGGCTTGCCCGAACTGGCCTATAAAGATGGTCATAGCAAAGGCAGTAGAGTTTGGATACGAAGGTATTGAATGGCGTGGAGGCCCGCAGGGACACGTTCAACCCACCATGCCAGATTCAGAAAAAACATACGTACGAGAGGCTTCCAACGACGCAGGGTTGATGGTCCTTGCGCTAACTGCGT
>DATFET010000084.1:0-2468 GCA_035250835.1 Anaerolineales bacterium | reverse complement strand
CTCCGCGCACGATCCCGATGATCAATGGCGGATGTGAGCTGCGCGAGAAGATCATCCGTCCACGCGGCGAGTGGATCGGCAACCGTATCTGGCTCGACGAAAACGAAAACGGGCAGCAGGATGTCTGGGAGGCGGGTGTCGGCGGCGTGTGCATCCGCTTATTAGACGCTGACAGCCGACAGGTTCTCGACGAGACGGCCACAGATTCCAACGGCTATTATGCATTCGAGCTTTCAAAGGGCGATATTATCCTGCAATTCGAAAAAACCAATGCCTATGAATTTGCAAAACAGGATGTCGGTGACGATGATCGTGACAGCGATGTGAATGAGGACGGGGAGACGAAAATCGTCAGCACTGACTCCGCCGCCTCTTTCTGGGACGCGGGCCTGGTCCTGTCCGATGGAGCAAGCCCCACCCCGAACCCCGCCGCGACCCGCACACCGTGGTACATCCCAACCGAAGACTACGTAGGACCCATCCGTTCGGGTCGGTTGACCTACAACCAGATCGGGCGCATGTTCCTGAACAGCTGCCTTGTGTATGCCAGTGCAGCCTGGGACATCGGTGAAATGCTGGATGCCTGTGAAATTGTCTATGGCGTGGACAAGACCACTCCCAACAGCGCATTGCTGCCGGTGACGCGACTACGCGAGCTCGCCGAAGAAAATTTGAACGAGAGACAGGCTGTCAATTATTCAGGGAATGTATTTTCCGATGAAATTCCAGAGGGCGGCAAACCTGCCGACGATATCCATGTGCACTATCATGCCTATACACAGTCGGCCTGGCAGTATGACCCAATCTCGGGAACTTATCTCCGCTGGACCGATCTCGCAGATGGATTGGGAACACTGGTCCCTGCAACGGACAGACTCACGCAGCGGCAGATGGCGTTCGAAAATGTGATCGTCCTGTTCGCCGAGCACAACCGCTATCGGCATAACCAGCTTGAAATCGACTTCGCGATGGGGCAGAAAAATTTTGCCTGGCTCTTCCGGGATGGACAGGCCTACAAAATATATTGGTCTACAGAAAACCGCGACTGGGAAAAGACAACCGGACTCCTCCGCCCCATGCACTTTGTGGATGCAGAAGGTAATCCTGTTCCCCTGCACCCGGGCAGAACGTGGATTCACATCGTCACCCCGTTCTCCTCGGTGGCTGACCAGGGAGATGGTGACTGGCTGGTGAATTTCATCCAGCCATATGATCCCGAGGATACGCCAACGCCGTAAAAGAATCCTACGGTGGTCGAGTAGCCCCGAATGCTCTTTGAGGGGTGTATCGAGACCACTCCGTACTTGGTTATAGAGATTGGAGTTCCCATGCGCTCATACATTGCCTCACTCAAAGAGCTGTTCGAGCAGCACGCCAATCCCGTCCAGGCCGCGCCGATGAAGAAATACATGCGCGACCAGTTTGAATATCTGGGAATTAAATCTCCCCAGGTCAAAGCCTTGATTCGCGAATATATCAGCAAACATGGGCTGCCCGCACTCGACGATGTAAATGAGATCAGCCGTGAACTGTGGGAATTGCCGCAGCGTGAATTTCATTATGCTGCCATCAGCCTGCTGGAACGGCTGGAAAAGAAATTGCCGTCGAAGTCGATCAAGACCCTCGAATATTTAATCACTCACAAATCCTGGTGGGATACGGTTGATAATATTTCACATATCGTGGGTGTTCTCTTCAAGCGATTTCCAGATGTACGTGCCAAGTACCTGCCAAAGTGGCGAGCTTCCGAAAACATCTGGCTCAGAAGGACAGCGATTCTCTTTCAATTGGATTACAAACAGGAAACCGATTTCGCTCTGCTGTGCGAGATCATCCGCGAGAATTTGGGCTCCAGGGAATTCTTTATCAATAAAGCCATCGGCTGGGCGCTGCGGCAGTATGCCCGCACCGACCCCAAGGCGGTAAAGAACTTCGTCAAATCCACGGCGCTGAATCCATTGAGCCGGCGTGAAGCCATGAAACACATTGAGTGATCGTCAGCAGTTAAATGCAAGTACAATTCTGTATAGAACTGTATACAATTCTAAAACCCAAAGGAGAAAAATCATGCAGCCCAGAATAAAAATCGGATTGATCGTTGGTGCTATTGGTTTGGTTTTGAACATCTGTGTGGCGGGGTTCCTGGGTTTTTGTGGTCCCGTACTCTCGCTTGTCGCGGGAGGAATCGCAGGTTTCTTTGCCGCACAACAGGAACGTCTTCTGACTAAAAATGACGGCGCCCGCGCCGGCGCAACGGCTGGCGGCATTGCAGGTGGTCTGATCATTCTCGGTCAGATCATCGGCGGAATGGCTTCCTTATACTACATGCAGTCTACAGGAATGCCAAACATATTTGGACAGCTTTCCGATCTAACCGGCGATCCAGGCGCGCAGTTCGGTTTTTACGCGGGTGGTTTTGGTGCAGCGTGTTGCTTCGGAGTTGTCGGCGCGCTGCTGGCAGCCGCTGC
>DATFET010000083.1:0-5905 GCA_035250835.1 Anaerolineales bacterium | reverse complement strand
CTGCCAGACCGACAAGAATGATCAGGATGATTGACTCCATGGTGCGATTCTCCTTGCAGATTTTTGGCGGACGATACAGGCAGAATCAAATTTTCGATTGATTTTATTTTCCAATCACAGCCTGACTGCGAGCGCGGAGTGCGGAGAGTTTCTGGCGGAGTTTTGCCAGTACCGTCTCGGTTTTTTCGATCCGTTCGTTTTCTGCGCGCACAAATCGTGTATATGGCGTGATGCCGTTTTTCAGGCGTTCGACTGCATTCTTTGACTCGCTATTGAATGAAGTCGTCAGAGAGTCGAGCAGGCGGGTCCGCAGCTCTGTCATCTTCTTCTTGAAATTTTCCTTTGCCTGGTTGCGCTTATAGGGAATGACAAAGAATCCCACGATCGCCAGCGTGCCCGCCGCCAGCATGCCGGTAATATCCACACTCGAAGATACGACTGCTGCCGTGACCAGGGTACCCAGCCCCAGCGCGCCAACTTCCAGGGCTGCGGTCTGTGCCACCGCGATCTCCACCTGCTTCGCCAGCTCGCTCGCCTCCTTATCGCGGTCATAGGTGTTGACAATACGATGGACGGTTTTGCCCATGCTGTCGATCAGTTCGCGGCGGCGCATCTCACGCGGCTCAAGTCCCTCGCCGACGATATGCTCCGAATGGAGCGCCCGCCGCCGCTGCACATAGGTCATCACCCTCTGCCATTCCTGCAAATCCTTTTGCACCAGCCAGTCGATCAGGTGCTGGACCTGTTCTTCAATTTGCTTGGAGACATCCGCCAGCACGCGCTTCTCGAACTCTGCCCGTACTTTGTCGCCATGCATCAACTGCTGGATGTTGGTCAGGCGCATGGTGGTGTCGAAAAAGTCGCGCCCGCGCTGCTCGAGGCGGTGCAGGATGTTCTCCACTTCCGCCAGGCGCGGCTTAAGCTCGTTCTGCAGATCGCGCTCATATTCGGTAATTGTAGACTCAAGCGAGGCGGCGGTCTGTAAATCCTCCTTCAAACCTTCTGCCTGGGTCTGGGTCACACTGGCTGTCTGCGCAATAATATTATCTGCCACACCCAGGGGATTGTTGAACTTCAACTGCAAGCGGGCTGTATCGTCGAGCGTGGAGGTAATGTACTTCTCCAGAGCATCCAGGCCGCTCTCTGTCCATAAGCGAGCCCGCTTTTCCTCATCTGTTTCGGCGAGAGCGCGCTGCCCCAGCCTGGCGGAGACCGGGAAGAACTCAGGTGTTTCCCCCAGAACGGTGGCGGCATGTTTGAGGACGAACGAGCGGATTTCTTCCAGAGCCGACTCGTTTTCGATGATGTCCGCCTTGTTCAACGCAAAAACGACTTTCTTGCCCCAGGCCAGGATCCGCTCCAGAAACTGCCGCTCGCTTTCGGTGAGAGGATGGTCGGCCGAGGTAGTGAACAGCACCAGGTCACTGCGCGGAACGAATTCCTCGGTCAATCGTTCATGATAACGGATGACCGCGTTGGTGCCGGGCGTATCCACGATGTTGAGCTCCTTGAGCAGCGGCAACGGATAGGTATAGATGGAAAAGTTTTCGTCCCCGATCTGTTCGGAAGGCTTTTCACCCCATTTCACCAGCGTAACACGCGATGTTGTGGGTGTGGCGCCTTCGGTCAAAACCTTCTCTCCCAGCAGGGCATTGACGAGAGCGCTCTTCCCGGCATTGAACTCCCCCACCACCACCATCAGGAACAGCTCATCCAGCTGCAGGATGGCATCCTGAAGGGTTGTCAACGCCTCACGCGGTACGTCGATCTCTGCCAGCGCGAGGCGGATTTCAGACAGGGACTCCTTCTCCTCACGCAGAAATTGGGATTGTTGATCGGTCAGCATGGATTGGCGCATAAGCTCTCCTCACTCTTACGAAAAGTATAACCAACTTTGGTCCCTTTGGCAGTCACTTTTCTCAACGTATGCATTTACAATTGTATTACAGAGTGCCGCATGCATGCTTGACACTCAGGTATTCAGTACTTCACGAAAGGTAAACCCATGCCCAAAAATTTCGGGCTTCTCTCAACAAATTCATGATCTACTGATATTTCATGAAGCGCTGATGATTCATAAGGCAGTATGAACCGTCCATTTGTTTTTATCAATGTTGCCATGACCGCCGACGGAAAGATCGACACCTTCCGCCGGACGGGAGCCGCGATCTCCTCTGCACGGGACAAGGAGCGAGTGGACCGCCTGCGTGCGGAAGCCGATGCTGTGATGGTTGGGGGGAAAACGCTTCTGGACGAGGATCCAAAATTGACCGTTAAATCTGAGGCGCTGCGCACCGAACGCGTCGAAAGCGGACGAGCGCCCAATCCCATCAAAGTAGGCATCGTCACCGGGGCGCGTCTCACGCCCGAATCACAATTCCTTAGTGCAGGTCCTGCCAATATCGTAATATTTACCACGCGCCGGACATCTAAACAGCATGTATCACTCCTAAAATCGCTCGGGGTGGATGTGTACGTGGATGACTCTGAACAAGTCAATTTATCGAAGGCGCTGCAAACCCTAAAGCATATTGGCGTGGAGCGTCTGATGGTGGAGGGCGGAGCTACGCTCAATTTTGAGCTGTTACGTCTCGGGCTTGTTGACGAAGTCAGCGCCTACGTTGCACCCATGATCTTCGGCGGCGCGGACGCACCAACCCTGGCAGCTGGCACAGGCCTGGAAAGCAGCGAAGCCATCCCATTGAAGCTTGCCAGCGCGGAAGCCTGGGAAGATGGTGGAGTTCTACTAAAATATATTCTGGAGAGGTCAAAATGACAACTACCATGCATGAAAAATTCGATCTCCTGCTGGAAACGGAAGGCGATCATGAGTGCGAAGGCCTGGGCAGGGACAATATTTGTGTAAAGATCGTGGCAATGGCTGAACTGCCAACCCGCTTTGGTGATTTTCATATTGTGGCATTTGAAAACAACCGCGATGGGAAGGAGCATGTCGCCATTACGCGCGGCGATGTGATCGGCGCCGAATATGTTCCGGTCCGCTTGCATTCCGAATGTCTGACCGGCGACGTGATGGGTTCTCTGCGCTGTGACTGCCGCGACCAGCTCGAAGCTGCGCTGAAAGCGATCGGGCAGATGGAAACCGGCATGGTACTGTATCTGCGCCAGGAAGGACGCGGCATCGGCCTAATCAACAAGATCCGCGCTTATAGTTTGCAGGATGAAGGGCTGGATACGGTGGAGGCAAACCTGGCGCTCGGCTTCCGCGACGATGAACGCGACTATGCAGTGGCAGCGCACATGCTGATGTCGCTGAAAGTCCAGTCCATCCAGTTGATGACCAATAATCCCAAGAAGATGAACCAGCTCACGCGCTACGGCATCAACGTCACCGGGCGCATTCCGCATATCATGCAGCCAAACGAGCACAATCGTTTTTATCTCGAAACCAAGGCTGCCAAGTCCGGGCACATGATCGACTTTCAGGGCAGGGAGCATTTCCCTGAACAATCTGATATGCCCATCGTGGAGGGCATGAGCCAGGATCAGATCAGCGCGCTCTATGAGTAGTCATAACGCTATCATCATCAGCGGCGCGACCGGTGGGCTGGGGACCGAAACTGCTCACGCGTTTGCGGCGCGCGGTCATTCACTGGTTCTGCTCGGCACCGATCAAGACAAACTGGATTCCCTGGCCCGAGACCTGGACATCCCTGCAGAGCGCCTCCTCACCCAGGTCGTAGACCTGCGGGATGGAGAGGCGGTTCGCGCCGCGGCTGAGGCGGCTTCCGTTAAATTCGGCGGGGTGCATGGCCTCATCCATCTCGTCGGCGGATGGGTGGGCGGCAAAACCCTGGCTGAGACCAGCACCGAAGACATGGACTCCATGCTGGGGCAGCACGTATGGACGACCTTTCATCTCTTCCAGTCGTTTACGCCGCTGCTCGTCAGAAGCCGCCGAGGACGCGTGATCGTTGTCTCTGCTTCCACGGTGCCGAACCCACCCGGCAAAGCTGGCACATACACAGCCGCAAAAGCTGCTCAGGAGAATCTGGTCCTCACTTTGGCGGCAGAACTTGAGGACCAGGGCGTGACCGCAAACATCATCCAGGTGCGCGCTATTGACGTGGATCCTGCGGGCAGAGGCAAAGGTACCACGCCCGATGAAATCATCGCCGCCATGCTGTACTTGTTCTCGGATGAAGCCTCGAAGGTCAGCGGGGCGAGAATACCTGTTTATTAATATTAGAGGTGACAGTCACTTTAGTGACTGTCACCTTATTTCCGATCAACAAAAAACTTCCGAAGTCAGGCTGGCTCCGGAAGTTTTGTTAGATGAAATATTGATCAGGGTTGGGCGATGTCAAACCAGTTCGCCTCTACGATGATCGGCAGGACGTTGAGTGAAGAGATATTGAAGCCAACAGAGCCCTCACTATATCCATACGTGGTATCGCTGTGTGTTTTGATCTCGCTGCCGTTTACATACATGCTGATTTCATCACCGATACAGTCCATGCGGTATTCATTGACTTCCCTGCCCTGTCGCAGGGCATTCGTTCCACCATTATCCAGGATGTTGTAATCACCATTCGAATAGGCATACAAGTACCAGACACCGCCGCTCTCCACGCTGAACTCATACCATTCCGTCCCATCATCGTTCATGCGGCAGACCAGGCTCACATTGTTGTTGTTGCGGCCGCGGTTCTCGGCATTCAGGGTGAGTGATACATCCTCGTAATAGTACGGTGTGTACATGAAGTACACGTACAGGTTTTCATCCCCCAGATCGAATAGCATGTGATCATCCTCCTGCTGGATGACCAGGTCCGAGTCGCTGCCGCTGCCGAGCGTGAAATACTGCCAGTTATCGATCACGTAGGACTCTTCGAACTCCTCAGTGAAGAAGGACGGGGGTTCACCGCTGCTGGAGCCGCCGCCGGACGAACTCCCACCGCCGCTCGTATCGAAATTGCCGGTGACCTCCAGCTCGCGGCCGTTCAACTGACCTTCCAGAATCTCGCCGGTGTTATAGCGGATCACTGACAGGGACATGGTATCCGAGGGGCTGTGGCTGCGAATGACATCACAGTAATCCTTCATCGTGCCATCGGTCGCCAGGACAAGTCCTTCCAGCTGGTAGATGATATCACCGGGCTGAATGCCTGCCTGGTCCGCGGGCGATCCCGATTTCACCGATGAGGCCCAGATCCCGCTCAATGAGCCGTCTTCCGAAATGACAGCAGTCCCGTTCACGCCGATTGAATCCACATCCTTACCGGTCTGCATTTCCTCGATCATTGGGAGAGCAACATCCGAGCCAATGGCAAAATACTGATTGGCATCCGAGCGTGAGCTGTAATTCACGCCAACCACCTCCCCGTTCTCGGTAACGAGCGGACCACCCGAGTTGCCTGGGTTGATCGTCGCATCGTGGCCGAGCACGCTTTCGACGGAAGCCCAGTTGGTATCGCCGTTGGCATTCACCTTCGAGATGATCCCCTTAGTCAGGTTATATTCCGGCTCGCCCAGCGGGAAGCCGGCTGCGTACACTTCCAGACCAGTGTTGACATCATCGTTGTACCAGTCCATATAAGGATACTCTCCGCCTTCGATCTGGATCACAGCCAGGTCTGAGCATTCGGAAAGACCAAGCACACGCGCGTTGCGCGGGCTCGACTCACCGGCCAGCCAGACCTTCACGAGGGCTGCTCCTGCTACTACGTGATTGTTGGTTACAGCGATGCCGGATGGGTCAATAATGAAGCCCGATCCTCGCCCGGCAGAGTTGACCTGCAAGCCAAATTCCGGATCGACAAATGTGCCCTGGGCTTCGATCTGGATGGTTGCATCTTTTACATCATCCACACTGTTGACACTTCCTCCCTGATCCCCTGACGGTTCGTTTCCAGACTCCGTTGGCGGCGGCACGGGCTCATCT
>DATFET010000074.1:0-5995 GCA_035250835.1 Anaerolineales bacterium | reverse complement strand
GAGTTGAGTCCTCGTATTAATCGAGAGGTCAAAGTCCGTCCGCAACCATCAAGTCGCGCTTAGTCAGAGGGCAAGCTAACAAGGCGTGCACCCGATCCCCGAAACCCATCGGGGCTGGCGTGGTGGGAGTCGGCGCGTTTTTAGGCAGTTTGCGTGGCCTGAAGCTGGTTCCGCCAAAATGGCGTCCTCTCGTCCCACCCCAAGCGGCTAACGCTCACCGTTGGCTTGCTTCTAATGTTTTTTGGTCTCGTTATGTTGGAAAATTTCAATGTCAGAAAAGAATAAAAAGAACCTATCAAAATATCATTGGCTTTCTTTTATCTACGATGCCGCCGTTGGCAACTCACTGTTTAATCGAGCTAGACAGAGAGAGTTTGAACTGGCGAAAATACAACCAAGTCAACGAGTTTTGATAGTTGGAATGGGGACAGGATTAGATCTTCCATACATCCCGCTGGATGCTGAAGTTGTTGGAATCGATCTTTCCTCAGATATGTTGTCGCAAGCTCGGTTGAAGGCGATTAATCGCAATGCTTCTTTCTATGAAATGAACGCTGAAGAGTTAAGTTTCGAAGAACGGTCATTCGACATCGTCATACTAAATTTGATTCTAAGCGTTGTTGGCAACCCTCGCAAAACCATGACTGAAGTTTATAGAGTTATCAAACCCGCTGGCAGCATTTGGGTTTTAGGCAAGTTTACTGAACAGCGAATTGGATTTTTGAGAAAAACGCTGTCATTTGTCACAAGTGCTTTGGGTGGTGCAAATCTAAATTTGTCATTGAACGAACTCATCCGCGAGTTGCCTTTGATAAAGGTTTATGAAGAAAAGCGTTTTATGACAGATATAATCGGTTTGAAAGTTAGTGGAAATAGGTCTTCAGGATAATGAATGGGTTTAAGAATTTTTGCAAAACCACAACTTCTGTAGGACTTTGAAAGGCAAAGGCTTCTACACGGCGTGGGCAAGCCAACACAGCGTGCACCCGATCCCCGAAACCCATCGGGGCTGGCGTGGTGGGAGTCGGCGCGTTTTTAGGCAGTTTGCGTGGCTCAAGGCTGGCTCCGGCAAAATGGCGTTATCTCATCCCACCCACCAGCCCCCTTCGGGGACCTTAGGCGGGATACCCTACGGGCATGATGTCTTCGACGTGCAGTGAACGGCTGGGACTCGGCGCATTTTTTGGGCTTGTTCTGAACTTTGACAGTTTCCCGTTTCCAAGCCTTTATCTCCCCACTCGCCGCTACCCCGCTCGAGAAGAATGCCCTCGAGGGCGCGGCGCCCTCTTTGGTGACCGTCGGCGGAACGCCAGCCATTGGGCGCGCTGACTACGGAAGCTCATTGTCAGGAAATCTGGCAAATCTCTATCCAGCGAAGGTTGCCAGTACATCAAGAAACTCGGGGATGTGGATAAGAAGGTTCTGCAAGAATCGATCAACGAATCATATAATTGAAGTGATAGCTCTGGATAAGTCCAATAAATTGGAGGCTGACATGGCAAAGGCTGAACTCAAAACCAAGATGAACGACGCCAGTGTGACGGAATTCCTCAACAGCGTCACCGACGAGCAGAAACGGAACGACTGTTTCGAGATCCTCAAGATGATGAAGCAGGTCACCAAAGAGGAGCCTAAGATGTGGGGTTCGAGCATCGTCGGCTTTGGCAGTTATCACTACAAAGGCAAAAGCGGGCGCGAAGGCGACTGGATGTTGACAGGCTTCTCGCCTCGCAAGCAAAACCTGACGTTGTACCTGATGGGAGGCTTCGACGCTCACGCTGACCTGCTGAAAAAACTTGGCAAGTACACAACCAGCGTGGGATGTTTGTATATCAAGAAACTGGACGATGTGGACAAGAAGGTCTTGAAAGAGCTGGTGCAGGCATCTGTCAAGAGAATGAAACAGCTTAACAAGTGATCAGTATGGATAAGGAGAGATTCTAATGTCATTCAATCTCTCAAATATCCGCTGGGGTTGGGTCGTCCTCGGTATCGTACTGGCGCTTGTTATTGCCTAGGGCAGTACGTTCTGTGTGGTGACGGGTTACGCCACTACTCTCGCGTTCCAGGCAAGGGGAGCTCCTGATACAACGATGATCAACGAGTTTGCTCCGGGACTGCCGGTATAATAACAAGCCTCTTCATTGGTATGGGCACGCTCATGGGTGGATTTCTGGCAGGTCGAAAAGCAAAAGAAGACGCGCTTCAGAACGGGCTCATGGTTGGTTTGATCACAGCCCTCATTGACCTGGTGCTCGGTATATTTGGCGGTGTATCCGTGTGGGGGATTGTGAGTTTCCTCCTCGCCGTGGGAGGAGGTTGGTTGGGAGGCAGACTGTCCAGCAGGCGAGCTTGAAGGCATTGCTATTGCTAATTCCATTTCGCTTGTCTGTAAGATTATCGAGCGTAGACCAGGATCACGAACGGCAGCGGCCTGTCTGAGGGGATGAGCTCGCGCGGACTCGTTACCAGTATACCGGTGGAGCCGCCTCCGTCCAGGTTGACGGCGATATCCAGGCCCAGGTCCGATTCGGTCAGGTAGACGCTTAACTGATGTAACGTAAAATATCCTTGAGGGGCAACGATAAACAGAATGCGGCCCTCCGTGTCCTGTCCGATCACAGTCCGCCGTGCACTGACATGGTTTTCCCGCTCCGGGCCGAAACCGAGCTCGCCGCCCGGTCGGACGAGGATGGGAAATGACTGCAAAGCAGCCTGCAGAGGCTCTCCGGACTGATAGGGTTCCTGAACGAGCCATCGTACTTCCGCTCGAGAGTCAGTAATCGCCAGCATCCCCCCATAGCCACTAAAACTGCGCCCGGAGGCCTCTCCGTCGAGGACGATCAGTCCATTGGGCAAATATCTCTCGTCATCTATGCTGTAGTAACCGCCATTCACAACCATCTGGGCGTTCGTCTGTCGTTGCCAGGTTTGTAGGGACCTGGGCGTCTCGTCGAATGCGACATCCATGCGGAAGTAATTTTGATCGAGCCGCCAAATGTGCACCGATTCGACCTGCTGATTCTGGTCATCGTAGATCTGGATCACGCGCCGCTCCAGACCAGGTTGTAACAGGTTCCAGCCCGTGTCCGGACCCGCATCGACTGCGGGTAGGACGCTGGGCATCGGCAGGCGCGTGGATATGGCTGTGGGTGTTGCCTCTGGTTTTTTATAGAAATAGATGGAACTGCTGCAAGTCCACAATACGATGAGGAGCAGCAGGATGTGAAGTGCTTTTGATACATGTTTATACATGGTCAGAATTGTAGCAGATTATTAGAAATAATGTTCTATTTTTCCCTATTTTATAGAAAAATTAAGATTTACAGGTATTCACAAAGACTTACAAGCACCGGGGCCACTTTGTCAGATCTCTGGTCTAAACGAAGCAGGATCCCAACTCAGATCAATTCATCTTAACCTAAGCTCGGTTATAATTTGTCCGCTATGCCAGAAGAAAGACTGCAAAAAATTCTTGCACAGGCGGGATATGGTTCCCGTCGTGCCTGTGAAGACTTTATCTCTGCGGGGCGGGTGCGCGTCAATGGACAGCTCGCCCACCTCGGTCAGAAAGCGGACCCTCTCCAAGATAAGATCACGGTGGATGGAAAGCCGATGGCCGCGGCGGAACAACTGACTTATATCGCGGTGTACAAACCGCGTAATGTGCTGTCCACAGTGGAACGCGAGCGCGGCGATGACCGCCAGATTGTACGCGACCTCATCGATATCCCTGAGCATGTGTATCCTGTGGGCCGCCTTGACTTTGAAAGCGAAGGTCTTGTGCTGATGACGAACGACGGCGACCTGACCCACCAGCTTACACATCCTCGCTACGAGCATCAGAAAGAATACAAGGTCCTTCTGGCAAAGCGTCCGGACAATGAGCAGCTCGAGGCGTGGCGGCGGGGAGTGATCCTCGAAGATGGATATAAGACTGCGCCGGTCAATGTGCGCTATGAGACAGCGCAGGGGAAAGGCGCCTGGGTGCGGGTCATCATGGGCGAGGGACGCAAGCGTCAGATCCGCGAGACTTGCGGGCAGCTGGGCCTGCCGGTCGTCCGCATTTTGCGGGTTCGGATCGGCACCCTG
The DNA here is from genome assembly GCA_035250835.1 of Anaerolineales bacterium. GTDB lineage: Bacteria > Chloroflexota > Anaerolineae > Anaerolineales > Villigracilaceae > Defluviilinea. The sequence continues at coordinate 1,903 of DATFET010000074.1, read as the reverse complement.
CGGCTCGATAATCTGAAGGCGCGTCAGTGGCGATACCTGACGATGAAGGAAGTGGAAGAGCTAAAGAGACCTGCCTCTGGAAATAAAAAGACAAAACCCCGCCGAACGTGAGCGGGGTTTTGTCTTGTGAAACCGATTTTACTTCATCGTAACGATCACCTCATGGTTCCTGCCATCGTCATCCAGCGGGATTTTCAGGGCGGGTAATTTTTTGCCATCCATTCGAATTTCACGGACTTCACAATTGCCTCCATGCGGGTTCTCGATGCGGATGTGATACAGAGTTTTCCCGAAACGATAATTCAGTTGATAGCCTTCCCAGTCACTGGGGATGCAGGGTTTGATCTCCAGATGGTTGGCGGAGCGGCTGATGCCCAGTAATCGTTCAATGCCCAGGCGATACATCCAGCTGGCAGAACCGGTATACCAGGTCCAGCCGCCGCGGCCGTTGTGCGGCGATGTGCTGTACACGTCAGCTGCGATGACGTATGGTTCAACACGGTACTGGTCTGTCTTCTCGCGTGTATCGGCATGGTGAATGGGATTGATCAGGTCGAACAATTGGTGGGCGCGGTCGCCCTGACCCAGGTCCGCGAACGCCCAGATCGCCCACAGGGCGGCATGAGTGTATTGGCCGCCGTTTTCACGGATGCCCGGCGGGTAGCCCTTGATATAGCCCGGGTTGCGCGGGGTTTTATTAAAAGGAGGTTTCAATAACAGGATCAGACCGTTATCAGGATCCACGAGCCGCTCATGGACCGCTTGCATGGCGTGCGCGGCACGTGAAGGGTCTCCGCCCTCGGAGAGGACAGCCCAGGACTGGCCGAGGGAGTCGATTTGACACTCGTTATTCTGTTTCGAGCCAAGCGGAAAACCGTCATCGTAATAGGCGCGGCGGTACCAGTCGCCATCCCAGCCAGAAGCCTCGATCGCTTTCCATATGCTGCGCGCCTGGTTTCGATACTCCTCTGCGCGCTGTGGGTCATCCATCTGCTCACAGACTTTGGCAAAGTCCATCATGGTCTTCGAGAGGAACCAGCCCAGCCAGATGCTCTCGCCCTTGCCTTTTACACCGACATGGTTCATGCCATCATTCCAGTCGTGCGCGCCCATGAGCGGAATCCCATGGATGCCGGCAGTCGTCCCTTTGGCGATGGCGCGGCAGCAGTGTTCATACAAAGTCGCTTCCGAGCCGCTGGGGAATTGCCCGTAGCGTTCATGCTCGTCCGGCTTCAGAGGTTCCCCGCTCAGGAAGGGAATCTTTTCATTCAGGACAGACATGTCGCCGGTGGCTTCCACATAGTGGGCCGCGGCGAAAGGCAGCCAGAGCAGATCGTCCGAACAGCGTGTACGGATGCCGCGCCCGGCTGGCGGGTGCCACCAGTGCAACACATCACCTTCCTCGAACTGGTAGCGCGCCGATTCCAACAGGTGCTCACGAAGCACTTCTGGCTTTGTGTGGATATATCCCAGCGCGTCCTGCAATTGATCGCGGAATCCGAAGGCACCGCTGGATTGATAGAAACCTGTCCGTCCCCAGAAGCGCGAGGAGTACGACTGATATAACAGCCAGCGGTTGAGCAGGATATCCATGGCTTTGTTCGGTGTTTCCACTTGGACACGCCCAAGAATTTCCTCCCAAAAATCACACAACTCGTCCCACGCCGCCTGGACATTTTCGATATTCTGATAATGACCGATCAGCTTTTCCGTTTCGGCGCGGTCGCTGCCCTGGCCGAGCAGGAAGGTTACTTCCTTGGTCTCGCCGGGACGGAGCCAGAGGAGCACATTCATGACCGCACACGGATCGACGCCAGCGTCCACACGCGGCGTCATGCCGACTCGCTCGAGCGCGGCTGGACGTGCATAACTGCCGTGGGTTCCCAGGAATTCCGCCCGGTCT
>DATFET010000059.1:0-3713 GCA_035250835.1 Anaerolineales bacterium | reverse complement strand
CATGCCTGAGGTCCGCTATGAAGCGTATGGGAGTCGTCAGGTAAGCAATTATGGAATCATTGCGTCATACTTGTTTAATAACTCACCTTACGCAGCCAGACTAAGGGGATAGCATTCCCGAAGGGTAGCGTAAGCAGCTTGAATGGCTTGCAAATAGAGTTTGGACTTGAGCGCAAAATGGTTAAGCTTGGTCATGCCTTTAAGCAATTCAAGCTTGATATAACCGCAGAGTGCAGCAAAGAAATGATTGGTCTGTGTAGTCACCGTTTGGGTGGGTGATTTTTCCAAAGAGGCATTTTGTTTCAGGGATTTGTGATAAGGCTCCACGTTCCATCGTTTTTGATAGATTGTAGTGATGCCATCACCAGAGAGTGTAGTATCGCTGGTTACCAGATACAAAATGCCTGTGGAGCCATCTTCGTTTGTGAAGACTTGTTTGACGAGCAGGAGTGCAAACTCCACGCTTTCCAGATAAACAGTCACAGGTTTCATTGGTTCCAGTTCGAGCGTATCTACTGTCTGGTAACGACCATTTTTCTTTTCGCTCAGACTCAGCGCCAGCTTGCGATTGGACTTGAGTGGCATGACAAAGTCTTTTTTGAGCGTCTTTTTGACAAAATTCATGTTCTCCGCGGCAGAAAACCAGACATCGTTGAGCACATATTTGAAAACGACCTGGTTTCGAAGCGCTTGTTGTGACATTTCACGATAATATTCGTTCTTGGTTTTGGGTGAACGCCGTTTTTCTTTGCCGTCTTTTGGATTTGTATAATATTCCGTCTTGGCGATCAACTCAAATCCAATCGGCAAAGAAATTCCAGCATTGTGATACATGCAGGTTACAAAGTTAATTCCTTTCACCGTGCGTTGTTGTGAGTGGTCGTAGTGCCAACAGACAATCTCGTTTTCATCCGTGTAGGGCTTTTCGGAGATACTGTCATCCACAATCAATACACCATCTTCACTTTCAATTTCTCGAACATGTGGTTTGACAATTCGCCATAAATCAACTGAAGTCTGCCTTTCTCCAGACAGAAACCTTTGCACCGCATCATGGCTGATTTCACCACGCAACAACGCCGATAATCCTGTCGCCGTCGTTTGACCAAAGGCACTGATCAAGTAGTCACTGTACAAGTCAAGTAGTTTTTCATTCTTCATTCACCAAGTTTACGCTATCTTTGCGTAAGGTGAGTGATTAATACTGGTCATCCTGCCGCGCAGTGCGTCAGGCGTGTTGAGTTGTCTGATCGTATTTCGAATGATGGTGCTGACAGAATCGGCTGCACCCATCAGGACAAGCGCCAGAAAGATAACTACAAATAACTGTGAAATCCCGAACAGGATCGTTGCAGCGCCGAAGACAACCACCGATCCAAGCAATAATATTCCCTGACGGCGAATATGATGAAACTGCGAAACGACCAATCCCACAAACACCGCGCCAATGGATTGGGCGGCTGCCAGCCAGCCATACATCACTTCTCCTACATGCAGAATATTTTGTGCAAAGTACGGAAGCAGTGTATTGGCAGACGAGAAGAAAGTCGCAATGAAGTCCAGGATCATTGTGGAAAGGATCAAGGGCTGGTCGCGGATGAAGCGTACACCGTCACGGATATCCATCCAGGCAGCCCGCAAGCCTCGTTGCACCGGGGTCGTGGATTGAGGTATCTTCCCCATCAGGATCAAAGCCAGGATGACTGCCAGAAAGGTGGCGGCATTGATGAAATACACGTACTCCTGCCCCAGGTAGCCGATGACCACGCCGCTCAGCGCGGGACCGATGATGGATCCCGTGTTAAAGGCAATGGACTGCAGTGAGAACGCGCTCGGCAGATCCTCCCGCGGCACGAGATTCGGGACAAGGGACTGGCGCGCTGGCAGATCGAATGCCATGGCGGCAGCCTGGATGGCAGTCAACGCGTAGATTTGCAGGAGATTTATTTCACCGCTAAATGTCAACAGTCCGAGGATGATCGCAATCGACATGGAAATCGTTTGCGTAATGAGCATGATCGTCCTGCGATTATAGCGGTCTGCTACAAGGCCGCCAATCAATGAGAACATCAGTACTGCCAAAAAACGCACCCCGCCGACGACACTGACTGCGATAGGGTCTTCACTCAACTGGCTGATATGCCAGAATAATGCCCATTGCTGCATTTGTGTCCCGATCATCGAAATCATCAACCCAACCCACAGGAGGGCAAATCCGCGGTGTTTCAGCGCGGGAGGAACATGAATCATCCTATGCTTCAATCCTTTCCATACAATAACAAATAGCAGAAGGCCTGCTCCCGCCTCCTGCTATCTGCATCTTCCTGCCATTCTATTATGTGCCCCAATCCCTCAAATAAAGAAAATCGTATCCGATGGTACGATTCGATAGCTTGGCGATCGGCGGCATCATCCGTTTGAACTGGTTCCGTTGCACTCGTTTGACCACCAGGTTGACAAACTGTTCGTCAAAGCCTTCCTCGATACATTCCCGAGCACTGTAGCGCTGATCCACCAGCAGATAGAGCAATCGATCTGCTTCTTCATAGGTGAAGCCCAATTCTCCTTCATCGGTCTGACCTGACCACAGATCCGCAGAAGGCGGCTTGTCAATAATAGCGGAAGGTATCTCAAGCGCTAGCGATAACTGACGCACCTGGGTCTTATACAAGTCTCCAATGGGATTCAATGCGGAGGCCATATCTCCCCATAGCGTGCTATATCCGAGCAGTATCTCCGTTTTGTTGCTCGTTCCAATGACCAGTCCCTTGAAGGCTTCAGAGCGGTCATACAGGACGATCATCCTTTGGCGGGCCATGATGTTCCCCTTGCGCTGCTTGGACATTTCAGGATCGATAGCGAACAATGGCTCGACCATATCTGTGATTTCCACAGTTTCGCACTGGACCTCGTACTGCTCCACGAGCATTTCTGCATGTTCCAGCGAATCGGCAGAAGAAGACTTGTAGGGCAGCCGCACCGCAAGGACATTTTCATTTCCCAATGCTTCCACTGCCAGTGCGAATGAGAGGGCTGAATCGATCCCCCCCGACAGACCGATCACGGCGCGGGAATACCCAACCCGGGTCACCTCGCTCCTTATGAAACCCGTTAAGATCTGGTGGGCAACGTCGGTATTAATTGTCAAGTCCAGAGTCATAAGTTCACAGAGTCCCGCAGTTCTTTGTCCTGATATTTGAATATCAACCTGGAAACACACGTAAAGGATTACTTATCAGTAAGGCAGGCCGCGATCACCGGCCGTTTGAGAGCAGGCGATCAAGCTCATTGCGGACCAGGTTTGTCCGTTCATCGCGCAATAATGGAAGACGGGCACGAGTCCGCCGAAGCTGATTCAGATCCAGCTGGGTGACAGTCAGAGATTCTTCGAAATAGGGACCCTGCACAAGCAGCTCTCCGTTCGGATCGTTGACTGTTGCCCCGCCCCAAAAAAGGAGCCCATCCTCGAAGCCCACCCGGTTGCAATGCACGACAAAGGAAGTAAACATACTGGCGTAGGCTTTGCTCACACGCTCCACCCAGCGCGCCGATTCGAGTTTCTCCTTATCGGTCAGACCGCGCCCCGGGGAGGCTGAGGAAAACAACATGATGTCGGCGCCGTCCAGCCAGAGCAAATAAGGAGGCGAGGCGTGCCAGAAATCCTCGCAGATCAGCAGTCCCGCCCGCCCGAAGCGGGTTTCGAAGGCGCGGAC
>DATFET010000043.1:0-2369 GCA_035250835.1 Anaerolineales bacterium | reverse complement strand
ATCCGCGCGGCGCGATCGCTTTCAAATTCCCTGCCCGCGAAGTGACGACAAAACTCCAGGATATTAAGATCAATGTAGGCCGCACCGGCGTGCTGATCCCCAATGCCGTGCTCGAACCGGTTGAGATCGGCGGTGTGGTGGTCGAGCGCGCCACACTGCATAACTTCGATTACATCGCCGAAAAGGATATCCGTGTTGGCGACCGCGTGCTGGTGAAGCGAGCCGGGGAAGTCATCCCGTATGTGATCGGTCCTGTTCTGGATGCGCGTACTGGGAAGGAGAAAAAATATAGGCCGCCGCAAAACTGTCCTGCCTGTGGGCAGCCCGTGGAACGGATCGAAGGGGAAGTGGCGTGGTATTGCGTCAACGCCGCCTGTCCCGCGCAGCTCGTGCGCAATGTGGAACATTTCGTCTCACGCGGCGCGATGGACATTGTGGGTATGGGCATCCGTATCGTCGAAAAGTTGATCGAAACCGGCAAAGTGAGGGATGTGGCGGATATCTACAATTTGAAGAGAGCCGACATCCTCGAAGCAGTGACAAAAAAGGATCGCAAGACCGATAAGGAACCGCCGGGTAAGATCGCGGATAATCTTCTGGCCTCCATCGAAGCCTCCAAGTCGCGGCCGCTGGCGCGCCTGATTGCCGCGCTGGGAATCCACGGTGTGGGAGAGGTCAGCGCTGGAGATTTTGCGCGTCACTTCACGGACCTGGATGCGCTCTCCAAAGCCAGTGCCGATGACCTGCAGGAGATCGACGGGATCGGACCGAGTGTGGCTGAGTCGGTCGCAGACTGGTTCTCGCGTCCTGTCAATAAAAAGGTGGTGAAGAAGTTGAAAGCCGCAGGCGTATGGCCCCAGGGAGGTGAAAGGGCTGACGCCAAAAGTCGAACATCGGATGTATTCGACGGAATGACCTTCGTTGTCACAGGCACGCTTCCCACCCTGACGCGCGACGGCGTCAAGGAATTCATCGAGTCCCACGGCGGCAAGGTCACCGACAGCGTCAGCAAAAAGACAAGCTATCTGGTGCTCGGCGAGGAGCCCGGCTCGAAATACGAGAAGGCAAAATCGCTGAGTGTGAAGATTATTGGGGAAGAGGAATTGAAGAAACTGGCCGAGTGACGTATGTCACCCCTTCTGGGTTTGAAACTATACATATCTTGTTCTATGATTATTTCATACCTTCGAAATTGTAAAGTTACTAATCCCGAAGGGTTTGAGTAGAGCTAATGAATGCAATGGGAAGGTAAGCCATAACCAGTTCCCATGCCTAACCCCGGACCCTGGCAGATCGTTGGTGTTTACAATGCCAGTCATGACATCATGACCGCTGGTTTTCCGGATGAACAATATGCCGCCACAGGTGGGGTCACGGGACAGATGGCATACTCCAGCGATGGCGCCGAAACCTGGCTGGTCACTGACAGTCTGGCTGATTGCCGATATGGCATGGCTATCGTCAGCCCGCAGGTGATCTGGACGTGCGGAGGCGCAACTCACGTCCGCAAGTCAGTGGATGGCGGCCGGACATGGCAGATTCTGGCTGCGTTCGGCAACCCCAGTACGATTCGAGGCGCCTGTTACACTGCAAGCTTCCTGGATGAAAATAGCGGCTGGCTCGCCAACTCGAATATGTTTGGAACGACGACAGACGGTGGAGCAACCTGGAGGAAACGGCTCAAAAGATCGCCACGATAGACACGTATCTGCCTGGCGAAGGATATATGCTCGACCAACGTGGTGTATTGTTCTTCACAAAGGATGACGGCCGGCAGTGGGATGAAGCAAGTCGCATTGGTCAGGGCATGCTGGAAATGCCTCCGTCAGCGTATCAGCTGGCTGCCATGCGTTTTTCGAATTCAGAGCATGGCTTGATCGTAGTTTCCTCCAGCCCCTTTGGAAAGGTTTCTCCTGTGGTAGCATTCCATACCTCAGATAGCGGCCACACCTGGACCTCTGAGACTATCCCCGTGCCGGCTGGACCTGTTTATCTTTCGCGTCATGGTGGTTTTCTGACGGTCATTACAGGCGCCAATCAAGTTTCATTATTGAAGTATGAACTAAAAATCGGTACCCGCTTTATCTATACCCATTGAACCGTACAAAGCTAAAAGTACGTATAATCGGCATCATCGGAGGTGTCCCATGCCCATCCATCAGACCGCCTATTTCGTTGTCCGCGATGACGCGCAGGAGATTTGTCAGCAAGCCATCCGCGAGTTTGTGGAATATGTACGTGAGAAGGAGCCTGACACGTTGATGTACACATCCCTGCAGGAGAAGGAGAATCATAATCATTTCCTCCATTACTTTATCTTCCGCGATGAAAACGCGCGCGATCTTCATGCCAATTCAGAGGCTGTGAAC
>DATFET010000040.1:0-7061 GCA_035250835.1 Anaerolineales bacterium | reverse complement strand
GAATAAGCGAAAGCGATTCTTTTATGATTTCAATATTTTGATTCCAGTTAAGGGAGTGTAGATCGCGTTGCTCAATGGCGCGTGCTTTCGCTATAAACTCGGCTAATAATGGATCATCCTCCCAATGTGACAAGTCATAATGACGGGTCCGCCACATTGTGATCCACGGTGTAAAAAGCATACTTAGCGATGGATGAACTTGAGGAGGTTTGAATTGCACAACAACACCGTCCTCTTCAAGGAAGGATTCGTCTGGGTTGGGCGCACTCTTGCCGATCATCGCAGCTAAAAGATTACCGATTGCGCGTTCTATCGCGCCCGTAAAAGTTGTCATATCAAGCGGATAAGGACGGGTGGGCCACATCTCAGCTAGCATTGGGATAACCATTCGCATCGGACCACTTACTTTGAGCGGTTCGGGCAAAGCGGTCATGGGTCGTGATTGTAGGATAAAGAATTTACCCGTTTTGGAATTATCTTTTATCCATGCCCATTCAATATCCTGCGGGACGCCGTAGTGACGTTCTATATCAATCCCTAGCTGTGAAATTTTACTTACTGCTTGACGTGGTAAAGCAGCATTATTCGGTGTTTCGTTCGATGAGTGAATTTGTTCAGTTCCGCCCCCCTTTTTTGACCGAATGATAACTTCTCTTCTACCAAGCTGTTGTTCTTTGATGCGTCGCGACCGCTTGTTCACAACAAAATGATCGGGCGTGACCAATCCCCCTACTACCGCCTCCCCAAGTCCTGGGCTGCCGTCAATGATCAACTCATCACGTTCTCCGCTCACGGGATTTGCTGTGAGCATTACACCTGCCGCATCAGCAGGGATCATCTTTTGGACAACTACAGCAAGTTTGACAGTGATTTGATCCACTTTCTGGCGGGCACGATAGAGTATGGCGCGTTCCGACCATAACGATGTCCAACAAGCGCGTACCGCATCCATCAATTCCCGTTCCCCTATGATGTTTAAGAAAGTTTCCTGTTGACCTGCAAAAGCGGCTTCAGGCAAATCTTCAGCCGTTGCACTTGAGCGCACAGCGACCGCGCCGTCATCTAGTTGGTGATAGGCTTCTACAATTTCATCCGTTATTTGTCCGGGTATAGAGATGTGTTGGAACAGATCATTTATCTGTTTACTTACTTCTGCAACTGATTCAGGATTGTCAAATTCATGAGCAGCAAGAATATTATGAAGTTGAGCCTGAACCCCATTATTTTGAAGTACAAGATCATAAGCAGTGGTAGTTATGATAAATCCAGGTGGGACAGTAAAGCCTGTATTAGACAGTTCGCCAAGATTGGCACCCTTTCCACCTGCGAGGATTAAATCGCCACTTTTGAAATAAGATAATGACTCAACTAGGGGAAAAGTATGATTGTTCGTATGCGAAGCAGACATTCATTTCTCCAGAAAACCAAAATATGGAAATCCGGTAAGTTGGTTGATATTATCTAAATAGTTTGTTTTTGTCAAACTATTTAGAATAGGCATAAATGTTATCTGCTCGGATCACTTTTGCGGATTTAGCGATTTACCCTTTGTCGTTTCCCCATCCCCATTTTAGGGCACACTATTATCAACTTTCTTGTTGCCTGAGAAAAAAGCACGTTGGCTATAGATAAATTTTAGCTCTAATTGAAGGTTTTAAAGCTTTAAATCCTGAATTAAAGCGTCCTTCATAGCCTGAATTACAAACTTTGTCGTCAGTTCAATGGAGTATTGCTGTTGAACACTTAGTGAAGGCGATGTTGGCCGAGGCCTGAGCAGTGGCGGTCCCACAAGGGGATGATATGGTCATAAGGCGATGATACCACTTGCAGTCCATATGAAAGCAAGATTGTGCGTAGAGTTGGCGGGGACCCGGAATGGCAACTATTTTATCTACGGAAAGTCAAAATCTTATTAACAACCCTTGACTTGGAGTCGACTCCAAGTGATACACTGCCTTCGAGGTGAAATTATGAAGATTGCAGAAGTCAGTGAACAATATGGAATTTCGTCAGATACGCTTCGTTACTATGAGCGTGTTGGACTCATCCCGCCAGTCAATCGAAACGGAAGCGGTATCCGTGATTACAACGAGCTCGACCTCAGGCGGGTTGAATTCATCAAATGTATGAGAAGCGCGGGTCTTCCTGTTGAAGTGTTGATCGAGTACGTCGGACTGGTCCAGCAGGGCGACCAAACCATTGAGGCCAGGAAAGAAATCCTGATCGAGCAGAGGCAGTTGCTTTTGACCAAAATGAAGGAAATGCAAAAAACGTTGGACATTTTGGATCACAAGATTGAAGTGTATGAAAAGGCGGTTCTGACAAAAGAGAAGGAAATCGTTCAAGCCGAGGATCAAGCCCTGGACATCATCTGATTAAGGAACGATAGGAGTTCAAAAAATGCAAAAGCGAAAACTCGGAAACGGCGGGCTGGAAGTGTCAGCCCTTGGACTCGGCTGCATGCGCATGAGTTTTGGCGATAGACCAACCGACAAACAGGAGATGATCACTCTGCTCCACCAGGCGGTCGAACGCGGCATCACTTTCTTCGACACCGCCGAGGTGTACGGTCCGTTCACGAACGAAGAGTTGGTGGGCGAAGCACTGGAACCATTCAAAGGACAAATAGTGATCGCCACCAAGTTCGGGTGGAAACATGGCGAGAAAGGCCCCAGCGTGCCGATGGGACAGGACAGCCGCCCGGAACAGATCAAGCGGGTAGCGGATGCGTCTCTCAAGCGTTTGCGGGTCGAGGTGATCGACCTGTTCTACCAACACCGTCCTGACCCGAACGTGCCCATTGAGGATGTGGCTGACGCGGTCAAGGATCTGATCCAGGCGGGCAAGGTCAAACACTTTGGATTGTCCGAATCGAATGCAGAGCAAATCCGTCGCGCCCATGCCGTTCAACCGGTGACTGCCCTGCAGAGTGAATACTCGATCTGGTGGCGTACCATTGAAGAGAATTCCATCTTGTCTACCTGCGAGGAACTCGGCATTGGGCTTGTGCCGTATAGCCCATTGGGCCGTGGCTACCTAACGGGCAAGATCGACGAGAACACCACGTACGACAGCACCGATATCCGCAGCCGTAATCCGCGCTTTACGCAGGATGCGATCAAAGCCAATCGGGTCGTGGTCGATCTGCTCGAGCGGATTGCCACCCAGAAGGGAGCCAGCCCGGCACAGATCGCGTTGGCCTGGCTGTTGGCACAAAAGCCGTGGATCGTTCCCATCCCGGGCTCGCGCAAGCTCGAACGTTTGGATGAAAACAACGGCGCGGTAAATATCGAATTGACATCCAGCGATCTTAGCGAGATTGAAAATGCAATGTCGCAGATCACGGTGGTGGGTAACCGGTATTAGCAGGAGCCTGGAAGATGGAAATCAAACGAAATGGTTCACAGCCATCAAACAAAGGACCTGCCGAGTGGTTTACCGGCAATGTGCAGATCGAACCTCTGCATCAGGCAGATGCTCCGGCGCGAGTCTCTGTCGCACGTGTCACATTCGAGCCGGGCGCCCGAACGGCATGGCACAGTCATCTGCTCGGTCAGACCCTCGTTGTGACGACGGGTCACGGACGAATCCAAAGCTGGGGAAAACAGATAGAAGAGATTCATCCTGGCGACGTGGTCTGGACTGCACCAGACGAAAAACACTGGCATGGCGCTGCAGCAACCACAGCCATGACGCATATCTCAATTGTGGAACAACTCGATGGCAAGTCTGCTGATTGGATGGAACAGGTCAGCGATGACACTAGCACCCCACGCTAGTGCAGGTGACAATACCTGGCTGGGTCAGAGATCGAATAGCAAACATAAACAACAGGAAAGAATAATGCAAAACGCAGACCTGGAACAAGAACTAATTAATCTCTCTAAAGAGAAATGGCGCTGGATGTCAGAGCGCAAAGTAGATGCTCTGGGCACTCTCTTCCATGAAAAGGCCGTCTTTGTCCATATGGGCGGAACCCTGTCCAAGGACCAGGAACTCGATGTCATCCAAAGCGGACGGATTCACTACAAGGACGTGGATATCCAGGAAACTTCGGTGCGGTTTATTGGCGCGACTGCCATCCTTTTGAACAAAATTCGTCTGGTGGCTGTTGTTGGCGGCAATGAGGTCATCAATCCCTTCGTGGTTACAGAAGTGTACGTGCAGCAAAATGATACCTGGACGCTAGCCTCGCTCTCGTTCACCAGGCTGCTTACCCATAACGACACCCTTAACAGTAGGAACAGAAGGAGAAAATGATGCAAACTGTAAAATTGAACAACGGCGTTGAAATCCCTATCCTGGGTTTCGGCGTTTTTCAGATCCGGGATGCAGAAGAGTGTGAACGGAGCGTCTATGAAGCGATCCAGGCTGGATATCGCCTGATCGATACGGCAGCTTCTTATCTCAACGAAGAGGCGGTTGGCAGAGCTATAAAAGGGAGCGGCGTCGCAAGGGAGGAGTTGTTTGTGACCACAAAGCTGTGGATTCAGGACGCGGGCTACGAGCGCACAAAGCAAGCCTTTGAAAAATCGTTAAAGCGGTTGCAACTGAAGACTCTCGATCTATATCTGATTCATCAACCACTTGGAGATGTTTATGGTGCCTGGCGCGCAATGGAAGAACTATATCAACAGGGCAAAGTCAGAGCAATCGGGGTTTCCAACTTTCCTCCTGACCGGATCATGGACTTGATCCTTCATAACGAAATAGTTCCTGCGGTCAATCAGATCGAGACACATCCCTTCAATCAGCAGATTGAAACCCAAAAGTTCCTGCAGGAAAACAACGTTCAAATCGAGTCCTGGGGACCTTTCGCGGAAGGCAAAAATAACATCTTCCAAAATGAAGTGCTGGTTTCACTGGCTGGAAAATACAAGAGGTCCGTTGCACAAGTGATTCTTCGCTGGCTGACGCAACGAGGGGTGGTGGTGATTCCCAAATCCGTTCGCAAGGAACGAATTGTTGAGAACCTCAACATTTTCGATTTTGAGATAAGCCCTGAAGATATGGATGCGATCTTCTCGCTGGACACGAAGGTTAGCCTTTTCTTCGACCATCGTGATCCAGCAATGGTGAAGTGGCTCGGTACTCGAAAACTTGACATCTAAATCACTTCGATTTTTCGGGAGTTGATTTATCAAAGAAGTTACGAAACATGAAAACGGCGCTACACCAACCACTGCCATAACACATATCTCGATTGTGAAACAACCAGATGGAAAATCAGCCGACTGGATGGAACAGGTCAGCGATGAGCAATACCATGGGTAAGACCGCTTCCGCCAATCTTCGTGAGTAAATCACACCAATAGGAGAAAACCATGACAACGGATCAAAACGGAAACTTTATAGGGAAAGTGGCTTTTGTCACTGGAGCAGCAGGCGGCGTCGGACGCGCGACGGCGCTGGCGTTCGCCCGCGAGGGTGCCAGCGTGGTGGTCGCTGACGTTTCGGAACAGGACAATCAGGAAACGGCGCACATAATCGAAGAGGCTGGCGGGCAGGCGCTCGCCATCAGATGCGACGTGTCGCGAGCCGAGGACGTGAAGGCGGCGCTGGATAAGACCATCGAAACCTTCGGGCGGCTGGACGCCGCCTTCAACAATGCCGGTGTTGAACAGGTGCCAAAGGCGACGGCCGAAATCACCGAGGGGGAGTGGGATCGGATCATGAGCATTGATCTCCGCGGCCTGTTCCTGTGCATGAAGTACGAGATCCCACTGATGCTCAAGCAGAGGGGCGGCGCGATCGTGAACACCTCCTCGGGTGCCGGGGTTAAGGGCTTCAAAGATCAAGCGGCTTATGTGGTGGCAAAACACGGCGTGGTCGGCCTGACCAGAGCGGCAGCCCTCGACTACGCCTCACAAAACATCCGCATCAACGCCGTATGCCCCGGGATCATCGACACGCCGATGATGGATCGCTTCGGCGGAGAAACCCCTGAGGGGAAGCAGAGGGAGCTCGCGGGCGCGGCCGCGGTGCAGCCAATCGGCAGGGCTGGCAAGCCGGAGGAGATCGCCGCAGCCGTCCTGTGGCTGTGTTCGGATGCGGCTTCTTTCGTCATCGGAGCCGCGATGGTGGTCGACGGCGGCCATACCTTGTAGTGATGTTCTTCGCTAACTGTGATTGTGATGAACGCGACGTGCGTGGAGAATCTCGCCAGGCGGCGCTGGCGGCGTTCATTGAAGATGCGAGCAAGTATTTGAAATTTGGAAGGAGGTAAATCATGCATGGAACCATGCTCTACGGCCCCCAGGATGTGCGCTTTGAGGAGCGCCCCGACCCGACGATCCTCGAACCAACAGACGCGATCCTGCGGGTCTCGGCAGCCTGCGTGTGCGGGTCTGACCTGTGGCCGTATCGCGGCATTGAGACGGTCACCCAGCCGCAGCCGATGGGCCATGAGTACTGCGGCATCGTCGAGGAAGTCGGAAGCGGGGTCAAACACATCAAGCCCGGCCAGTTTGTCGTCGGCTCGTTCTGGGCTTCAGACAACACCTGTCCCATCTGTCAGGCGGGATATCAGAGCCGCTGCGTAGACGCCAGGGGGATGGGGGGCGCACAGGCGCCCTGGCTGCGCGTCCCGCTGGCGGACGGCACGCTGGTTGCTACACCGGAGCTCCCACCGGATGATCTGATCCCAAGCCTGGTATCTGCTTCTGACGTGCTCGGTACTGGCTGGTTCGGCGCCGACGCGGCTGCCGTGGGACCCGGCAAGACGGTCGTCGTTGTCGGCGACGGCGCGGTGGGTCTCTGCGCGGTCCTGGCAGCCAGGCAGATGGGCGCGGAACGGATCATCGCGATGAGCCGCCACGAGGATCGGCAGAAGCTTGCACTGGAGTTCGGCGCCACCGACATTGTCACCGAGCGCGGCGACGAAGGTGTGGCGAAGATCAAGGAACTGACCGATGGGCTCGGCGCGCACTCCGTGGTCGAGGCCGTCGGCACGCAGGAGTCGATGATGCAAGCCATCCGGTCGGCACGCGCGGGTGGGCATGTCGGCTTTGTGGGGGTCTTCCACGGCATGCAGCTGCCCGCTATGGATTTGTTCTGGGCTA
>DATFET010000036.1:0-3322 GCA_035250835.1 Anaerolineales bacterium | reverse complement strand
TGAATTTCGGGGTGTGGCTGGAGGATTCCTTCGGATTGAAGATCGCCGCGCTGGCCGGCGCATCGGCAGTGATCGGGATCTCCGAGTTGGGCGGTGAAGGACTCGTGGCGCTGACCACCGACCGACTGGGCAAGCCGCGCGCCCTGGCCTTCGGGCTGACAGGCAATGCAGTCGCTGCGTTGTTGCTGCCCATTGTCGGCAAAACGGAAATCGGCGCACTGGTTGGATTGTTCCTGTTCTACATCACGTTCGAATACGTTGTGGTGAGTCATATCCCGCTGATGACCGAGGTGATGCCGGGCGCGCGCGCCACTCTGCTTTCGTTCAACCTGACCGGTCACTCGCTGGGACGCATGATCGGTGCCCTGCTGGCAACGTTCATCTATCGACAATTCGGCTTCCTGCCCGTGACGCTGCTTGCCATCGTCTTCAACGTGTTTGCACTTCTGGCGCTTGCCGAGCTGACGCAAAAGATCGCGATCCTGCCGCGCCTCCTGGCCTGGTTCAGGCGGACGGAAAAAAGCCAGGCATGATCGCCCTCCTGGCTTTCTGGCTCAGCGTCCTGTTCTTCGTGATTGCCCTCTTATGGATTCTTGTGCCCGCGCTGTACGGCCTGCCTCCCGTTCCTACAAAGCCGGAGCGGATTCGTAATGCTTTGAAACTGGCAAACCTCCAGGCGGACGAGTCCCTCTATGATCTCGGCGCGGGCGATGGGCGGGTTCTCCTTATTGCAGCGCGTGACTTTGGAGCGAACGCTGTGGGAATCGAAATTGGTCCCGTCCAGTGCGCTCTGACCTGGCTGCGCGTCACTGCCAGCGGATTCGGGAATCGGATCCAGGTCCGTTGGGGAAATTTTTATAAAGCCAATTTAACGGATGCAGATGTTGTCTTCGTATACGCGACGTCGAAGGAAGTGATGAAACTCGCTCCACACCTGGAAGCGCAGATGAAAAACGGATCACGCCTGGTCTCGATCTCTGCAGATTTTCCAGACTGGGAGCCTGTCCGTGTTGACGAACATGAACTGATCTTTGTCTATGAAATGCCGCCAGCAAGGGGAAGTATTACAACCTACATGTTGAAAAAGGCAGAATCGTGACCCTTCATTTTCGCGCGGAGAAAGCACTAGTAACGCAGCCCATATCCAAATGGAAATAATGGATTTTCTGAATCGTACGGAACATCCTCTTTTTGTTTGCGTACCGCTTCCATGGACGATGGTAATTCAAACGGCAGTTTTCCCTGCGGCTCGAATTTTCCAAAAATGACATCTAAAGCGGCCTCATCGTCCGCGCCGAAGTTGGTGAGGAGTGCCTTGCTCTTCACGGCGATCTCGGGGATGACAGCCGCTCGATCCAGATAAATATCAACGATGGTGGGGACTTTGTCCAGGATGTTCAGGATGCGGGATTTTTCAGGTTCCTTGAAATCCAGATCCCCGGCGTGGAAGTAGCTTTCCAGCATGCCTTTGCGCTGCTCATAGGGGGCGTTCAGGCGCAGGATGGCAATATCAGCCTGGGCAGCATCCTGCACGATCTGCCCGTATTTGCTGATTTCCTCAGGCTTGATATTCTCTACATAGATTTTCCATCCACTTTTGAGTGGCAGCGTCTGCTCCTCATTTTTCAACAGCACAATGGACTTACGCTGTGCCAGCTCGCCAATTCTGCGGAACTCAGCATTTCCTACGATCTTTTCTGCTTGGTCCACCTCGACATATGGGTTGTCAAACAGCCCGAGGCGGAACTTATCGCGCAGCAAGCGCCGCACCGACTGGTCGATCCGTTCCTCACCGACTTTTCTCTCACGCACCAGTTGGACGATGACCTCAGGACAGGCCTCCCCGCCGAATTGGTCCACGCCCGCTTCGATCACCTTTTGCGCGCGTTCCGCCAAAGAGAGAGTCTCCACACCCCAGGCCCGGGCTGCCATCACTTCCCGCCCGAGGACCTTCATGGAAGTGAGCAGGCTCCAGTCGGAGCAGACCACGCCGTCGAACCCATATTTTTCCCGGAGCAAACTGGTAATAATATCCCTGTTAAAACCGAAGCCAACTGCCTCATAAGGCGTTTCGACTGGCATCCCATAATATGGCATGATCTGGGCTGTCCCGGCCTGGAACGCGGCTTCAAAAGGCTTGAGATGATAGTCAAATTGATCGCCGGGATAGACTTGTTCCCTTCCGTACGCGAAATGCGCGTCCTCGCCATCCTTTTGCGGGCCTCCGCCCGGGAAGTGCTTGGTCATGCAGGCGACACTATCCCTGCCCAGGGCTTCGCCCTGAAATCCGCGGATGTAGGCGGCGGTCATCTGGGAGGCAAGCTCCGCGTCCTCGCCGAATGTCCCGTTGGTACGAGCCCAGCGCGGTTCGGTGGCGAGATCTGCCATCGGGTGGAGGGCGACGCGGATTCCCACAGCCAGATACTCCTGCCGGGCGATGTCGCCAAACTGCTGGACCAGATCCGCATCCCGCGTTGCGGCGAGCCCGGTCGGCTCCGGGAACTGGGAGAAGCTGCCCGCCATCAATCCGGCCATCGGATTGTTCGAAAAGGCATGCCGCGGGTCCGATGAGATAGTGACCGGAATCCCCAGCCGCGTCCTCTCCGCCAGTTTCTGGATGCGGTTGTGCCACTCTGCCATGGGACGCGGCTCAGCGCCCTGGAAGATGTTGAAGTGGTTCATCAGCCGCCGCGCGATCATGTCGGAGGTGGCGGGCAGTGGGAACAGGCCCATCTTTTCCATGATCGTGCCGTCCTTGTTGATGCCGATCATGGTATGGAACACCATGCCAGCTTTTTCCTCGAGCGTCATCTGCTTGAGCAGATCTTCGACGCGTTCCTCGATGGGGCGGCGCGGGTCTTCGTATGGATCGAGTTTCCCGTTCTTATTCAAATCGCGGAAGGTGATGCCGTCCTGCGTGAGCGTCGGTGCTTCCTTTCCCAGCAGGGATAGGTTGCGGCGGATATTGGCATCCGGGCGGATGTTTCGCCAATAGTAAACGGGTCCCGCGACCAGAGCGATGCCAAGCAAAAGGTAGAGTATCCACATAGTGCGCCTCCGTGTTGAGCCTTTTGTATCATATTTCTGCGTTCAAGATAAGAGCATAAGATCAGTTGTTCTTTTATAAATCCCCACCAAAGCACTGTATCCTTTATCGTATCTATGGTTAAATTGCCTCATCTAACCTCTAGTCTCTAATTTTCCAAAATGTGGTCTCGATACAAGCCGGCGATCACGGCTCTACTCGACCAACAATTAACAACCATGCTCATCCACTCTTCTTCCCAACTCCTCACTCTCAGCGGCGGTCCGCAGCGCGGAC
>DATFET010000032.1:0-11555 GCA_035250835.1 Anaerolineales bacterium | reverse complement strand
GGCGAGCAATCGCGTTTCAGATAATAAGGTTCTTCGGCTATTGACATTTTTCTCCTTACGCAATGAGCGGGCTAACTATTGTTTGAGCGGAATGTACATCTAAAAATTAATCTTGATATATTTCTTCCGCGTTTTCTTGATCTCAACATCTGGCAGTAATTTTTCAACTGCTTTTTCGATGGCGATCTTCACGGCGTCGGTCATTGACATTGTATACAAGCCGTCTGCATTGAGCCTGTCCTGCAATGCCTGGATGTAGGGTCGATAATCGGTTAGGTCAATTCGTAGCTGCATTTACTTCTTCCTCACCACCGCGTCATTCGTCCGCCGAACCATCCCGCGGATGATCCTTTTCGTCCGCGCCGTGTGTTCATCGTCACACGGCACCGCCACTATCAGCCCGAGCGCCCGCAGAATGTTGACATCCTTTGGCACGTACTCGCCGCCGCTCAATGCGATGCGGCAGATCGTCCCACGCTTGACGATCTGGCTGCCGTCCCTGCCCCGCGGGTAGCTCCTGGCGATATGCTCCCATGTCTCTCCTGTCCCTCTGCGCGCCAGGAGGCTTTGCGCGAATTTGCGGCGGGCGGCTAGGGAAATGATCATCTTTGCTCGGTGCGTGGCGTGGCGGCAATGTCACGGGCGTGACACGGCTCTCAGATGGCAAACCAGCCCGCCAATATCTGCCAGCGTTTGCCATCGTCAGTCAGATACCAGCTCATCTCGCCTCGCAGCCGCGCCCGCCCTCGTACCCGTCCAGGCAGCCGCGAAACACGAACGCATGTTCTACATCCCATTCCGCCTGCGGCTCGATCTCGCAGTAGTCGCCGCGGCAGGACAGGACCGTTACCACGTCACCCGCTTCCACGCTCCCGATCACCGCGCCGCCTGGCTCGTCTCGGACGTTGACCACCGCCCGCGATACTGTCGCCGTCTGCGGTTCAGGTTCGGCGTTAGGAGTCGGCGTCGGTCTGGCCGTCCTGGTTGGCGACTGTAAGGAGGCCGAAGGCGTGACCGTGGGTGCAGGAGTCGCCGTGGGAATATCCAAGCAGGCAGATGTTCCAAGAATGATTACTGCCACTAGGTAGACCAGGGCCCAGCGCCTCATTCCTGTTCCCCTTCTGCCACTAGGTTGAAGTCGATCCCGTCTGTGGTATGGACTGCCACTAGGTTCAATCCTTCTGCCACTAGGTACAGCCTAGTGGCAGTTAATTTGCTGCCACTAGGCGCGGTGTACTCTACATTTTTCACTGCCACTAGGCCACCAGCCGCCTGAAAGTCTGCAAGCGCCCCTGCCACTAGGCCGGCCTTTGTGCGCAGCTCATCCAATTCCGCACTCGTCAAGGTCTTTGCGGAAGCGGTCTGGGTATCGGCACTTGTGGTTTCCGATGAATTCGCGAACCCGCTTTTCTCCGTAGCTTCCACTTGTCCAGACATTTTTGAGCCTTCCGATAAATCCGCCTGGGACTCGGATCCGCTTTTTGTTTTGGTAGGTTGCATACTTTCCATGATGTACGCCTTTCTGACAGTCAAATTCGATCCATCGTTTTCTGAACTTTTCCTGCCTGCCACTAGGCTTGAGCAGGTCCGCGATTATGTCCTGGTCGTCGTCATCTTCCAGGCTGCCTAGTGGCAGTTCGTTGATCTCTGCCACTAGGCTTGTGCCACTAGGTAATTTACTCGGGACGAAAAATGCCCGAATTGGGCTTATCCTCCTCGGGTGGCTTTTCAGGTTTGCTGAATGTCAAGTCGTGGTAGGTTTGCCCTAAATCGGTAGTAGTCGGCGGTTCCTTGTCTGCTTCGGTGATTGCAATTGGTTCCGCGGGCGCAACGGTCTGTTCATACACAACAGGGGCGGGCGGCTGCTTCCTGCTGAACTTCTCGCGCCACTTCGACCACAGGGACGGGCGCTTTTCCAGTTTGCCAGCGCCGACGGTCACGATCTCCTCATTCTGCCTGTACTCCCCAACAGGAACAAAGCCCACGTTCGGGTCCACGGCGATCGGGATATTCAGATCCCGCTTGACCTGGTCCACGATGCCCGAGTGGATGACATGCGCCAGCTGTGCCTTTTCCCTGTCGAGCTGATGAGTTGCCTGGTTGATCGCTTCGGTGACGATCTCACCGCGCGCAATGCCGACATCGATCTGCTCGCGGATCTCGGGCGAAGATGCGTGATGAGCATATATGAGCACCGCATGGACGGCGGTCACAATGATGAATCCGTACACCATCCAGCGGCCGATATCGTTATTCTGCACGAAGGTCTGCCCGCTCAACATGACCTCCGCTGTGACCATCAGCAGGGTGCCGGCGAAGGCGGTAACGAAGCCAATGGCAGCAATGGCATACTGCGGCGTACTTTGCGACTTGAAAACAAACACCAGCGCCCAGACCATCGCGGCAATATCAAATAACACTAACCCCCACATCTGATTGGAGAAACTATCCGGGAACAACTTGCGCAACGCTCCCAGGGTGAACGACATCAGCAGGCCAAGCACTGCGAGACAAAACACGGTGAAGATGATGCCTGCCATATTACCTAATACTTTTTTCATACCGAAACTCCTATTTATGTTTATAACTTTGATACAATCTCGCGGTCCGCTCATGCGTGGAAGAATTGATACTCCTACCACGCGGGGCGGACACTTTCACCAGGTGGGGGATAACTCAGGCGGCCTCCTTCCTACTGCTTCCAGGATCATCTGCTCGGCCTTTTGTTCGGACACAGGGTTCGGGCAGGCGCCGATCTTGCCAATGCTCACATGATAGCCGCCGTGATCTTCCAGGATGCGGACCGCGCGTCCATCTGGTAACTTCGCATCGATCTGGCGAATGGTCTCGCCGTTGTGAGTGGAGCAGTGGCATTCCTGGAAGCTGGTGCGGATGTCCCGCAGATATTGACTGAAATTAACACTCATTGAAACTCCTTTTTGTTGGCACTTTCAACCTCCGAACAATCTGATGATCACGAAAGACACCACCAGCCAGAGCGCGACGCGCGCCAGGGCGTAGATCAATTCAGCTCTCGTTTTGTTGTTCATGTTCGATCCTTTCGTTCAAACAGATCATGCAGGTCCTGCGCGAAGCGCGCCCACGCCTCATCGGGGTAGTCATGCTCGGGCGGTGTGGCTGCTTCCTTCTCGAGACACTCCGGGCAGAGGGCATGCGGCAGGACCTGCCAGCGGTCCCAGGCCTTCGGACTCTCATGCAGATCAGCCAGGGTCCCGCAACCGCACACCAGGACGTGCAGCTGCGACGGCCGCGTGCCGTTGTACAGGATCCGTAGGATGCGGTCCACATCGTGTTCGTCGAGCACGACCAGGCTCTGCACAGGAGCGGATGTCATTTCGCCGTTTTCATCCCTTCGCGAAAAGCCTCATTGATCCGCTTGAAGTCTTCATCCCTGCCGCCGCGGTCCGGGTGGTGGACCAGGGACAGCGCGCGGAATGCGTTTCGAATATCCTCGCGCCTGGCGTCGACCTGGACTCCGAGCACTTCAAACCAGGGAGCTTTGCCGTCCCCCAGCAGCAGGGCGGTATCATCGGGCGTAGCCAGGAAGCCGTTGAAGATCCGATCGAACTCGATGTCGAAGGAGGTCTCGACGATATCTTCGGCGTAGACCTCGAGGGCGCGGTAGAGATATTCGATCTGCAGGCCGATCACTCGCAGGTTGTCCAGTGAGCTGTCGTACTTGGTACACTCGCGCACATACCGCTTGCCGGCCCGATCGAAGATTACCTTCACGCCACCCTTCATCACGTCCTGATCGATGCGCAGGGAGGTGGCGTTGATCTTGGTCATGATCCGCTGCAGATCCCGAATGGTCGTTTGCTGCGTGGCTTCAAACCTTCTTTTTGTCATGGTTGCAATTCCTCTTTTGTTTGTATCTTCTGGACCCACAGGACTCCATCCGGCTTGTGGATCTTCGTCTCGAGTTCCAGCGATCGCACATCGGAGCGTTGCATCGGCGTCAGGTGGTGTAGAACCAGATACTCGGGCAACAGGTCCAGGGAGATCGTGAGGACCTGGCCGGGCACCGGTGCCGGCAGCCTGGCCGCGCGCTGGGAGGTGGTGAGTTTGGGAGTCATGCGGCTACCCCATCCGAAACCACGAACTGCACAGTCACTTCTTGAGCCAGGATCCCAACCAGCAGCCGCTCGGCCATTTTCTGAATGCGATTCTCCAACCAGTCTCGTGCATTGACATTGGGTGTGCAGATCTCGAGCCTGTTTCCGTCGTAACGGATGGCTTTCGTGTCTCGCATCCAGGTCTCGAACGTGCCCCGCGTCATCTCCATCTGGAGTTGTCCGAGAACGGCCTGCCAGGCTTGCTCGGCTGTCAGGCCGTCGTCGATCGGCGTAGTGACCGAGTCGTCTGGCTGAACCGTTCGGAGAGGATCCTGGGGGCGAGACGGGACCGGCTCGTCTGGTTGTGGATGCTCTTCGGCCATGTGACTCTCCAGCTCGGAACGCCGGCTGAACCGCTGATCGCAATACCCACACAAATACTGGAACTCCCCTACCGCTTCCAGGTACTTCTCTGGCAGGATCTCTACAAAGCAGTTGAGGAAATGGCTATCGGGTTCGTCCTGGGCAATGATGTGTTTGACGATCAGCCCGATCGGCGCCTGGAGGCGTTTGCGGTCCTGGTAGGCTTTGGCGATCCAGCCCAGCGCTCGCTCGGGGATCCCTGCCAGGAAGGTCTCGCGCCACTCGAGCAGGCCGTAGTCCAGCGGGTCAAAGAGCAACCGCAGGTTCTCGACCAGGAGTCGCATTTTTTGCTCGGAAGCCGTTAGTGCAGTTTTCCGCACTGGCGACCCTGTAGAGGATGAGGAGGATTCAGAATCTTTTAATTCCGGAGAATCTGAATCCTCAATCCTCTTTAAGTCATCGAGTGCGGTTTTCCGCATGGGCTGGCGGTTTTTCGCACTGGAAGGAATTACTTCGGCAATCGGGCTGCTGAAAATAAACTGGACGAAGCCAGGGACTGGATGTGTTGAACGAAGCCAACCAAGCAGTTCCATATCAGCCTTTTGTTCGAAGAATTGTCGACGGCTCAATTTAAGGAAGGCAATCAACTCGCTTTCCTGCATGCGCGGCGTTTTTTCATACTTAGATTCCCAGGCCAAAGAAAGGATCCGCACAAACGTACCCAGGAGCGCCCGCCTGGGTTTATCGGGCGCAAATGCCTGGTCGATTTTGTCTTGCGGGATTACCACATAACGTGGAGGGGTCGGCAGAGTCATTCGACTTCCTCCTCATCCATGACCATCGTCAACTGCACCAGGACCGGCGATTCATAGCGCACACGCGCCAGCTCGTCGATCAGTTGCACGATCACCTGGTCCACATGCTCGTCGTGCGGGATCAGCAGGGATCCACCGCGCTTGATCAATGGTCGGCGTTCGTGGAGCAGGTCGGCCAGGGCCCGGCCTGATGGCGAATCGGGAACGATCAGCCATTGGTGCCCGGGCTCGATCCTGGCCTCGGGTTCGGTCACAATTCGGATCATCACTTTGCGCGCCTCCTTGTGTTCTTTTTCTGCAATGCCTTCAACTGGTGATAGCGGTACATGATCGTGTTGTTGCTCCGCTTGGTGTAGTTGTATTTGCCGATCTTCATGGTCCGCCCGATCGCCACAAACGTCATTCCCAGTTCGTCGCGCGCCTTCAAGATCCAGGCATCGGCTGCCGCCGTCCACAGGGAGTCCCGGCGAATACCCGGGTAGGTGGCGAAGCGGACCTGGATGGCGTCGGACTTCAGGACAAAATGGTTGGACCATTTGCGGTCCAGGTTGCGACCACCCAGGGAGACCGGCAATCGGAAGGATTTCAGCCAGCCCTTGGTGATGTAGCGCTTCACGTCGCCTGTCGCCACGCCGTGGTATTTGGCGACCTTCGGGGTGCTCCACCATTCATCGCCCCAGCGCGCCGCTCGCAATGCGAGCATCCGTTTTAGTTCAGGGTCTCTCACTTTCTTCGGGTCGAAGTACACCCAGTTCATCGGGTTGAGCACCCAGCGGCGAAGGGCCTGGCGATCGATCAGGCGGATGTTGCGCCCGCCGGCCATGATCCGCCCGGGGATCAAGCCCAGGTCCACCCAGGCGGCCGTCTTGTGACTATCGATCCCCAGGAGCCTGGCGGCGGTATTGGCGGTCAGAATGTTCGTCGCCTTCGAAGGTCCCGGCAACTGCAGGTCCCGATGCCAGCGCAAATGGACAGCGATCGCAGTGCGACCCAGGGCCAGGCCCATTTCCTCGTCGGTCATCCTGCCGAGGTTCTGTCGGATGAATTGATCCTCGGCAGGAGTCCATGCCGGACTCCTGCCCGAGAGATTCATTGCCTTGCTGTGGCGGACGATCACGTCCAGGGCATCCAGGCTGAGGATCGTCACTTTGCCACCTCCACCAGTCTCTGCAACAGGGTCACAGCCGCGCAGCCTTCACAGTTCATGGGAGAGGCGATATCGCGCAGCGGGCACGCCTGGCAGGTGTTGCCTGCGGCATCGACGACCAGTTCCCACTCCGGCACCTGGCCCAGCTGGCGCAGCGCGTCCCAGCGCAGCGGTTTGACTGTCGCGCCGGCGATCTCCATCGACGGCACCAGGCCGGCCTCGATCACCGTCTGGCGGGCGTAGTATGGCTGCTCATCACATAGCTTCGGCCGGCCAGATCGCCGCAGGGGCGGCGCCTGGATGGCTTCGATGGTCGCCTCGACGGCTGCCCAGCATCCCTTGAGATTGACCCGTTCTTTGTATAGCCGCTCGGCTAGTCCGACACGGATCGTGCGGTCCGGGATCCGCAGCAGGCCGCGGATCAGGCGCTGATCGGTCCAGAAGCCCTGGCGGATCATCTCCTGGATCTCCGGGTCCAGCCGGACCAACAACAGGTGGTTTTCGACCACGACCGTTCCCTTGCCGACCTTGTGGGCGATCTGGCGGGTGGTCAGTTTGTGCACATCCCGCAGCACGCGGTAGGCATTCGCCCGATCGATCGGGTCCATGTCGTCGCGCTGGTCGTTTTCGATCACGGCATCCAGCAGACGCTCGCGGCCGTTGTGATTGGTGCGACCCCGGACAATGGCCTTGATCACCCTTCGCCTGAGCAACTCGTGGGCGCGCAGACGGCGCTCGCCGGCCACCAGCAGAAAGGTGCCTCCCCTGCGCGGCTCGACGATGATCGGCTGGATCAGCCCGCGTTCTTTGATCGACATGGCCAGCTCCTGCAGCTTCTCTGTGTCGAAATGGGTGCGAGGGTTCTTCCCCCTGACGATTTTCTCGATGGGGATCCGTTGGGTTATGTTCATGCGCTCACCTCACTCAATACCCAGCCCAACCGGCTGAGGCTCTCTGGGTGGCCGATCATGGCGTTCATCAGGGACAGACTGGTTTCGGTCGGCCATGGGTTCGGCTCTACATGCACCACGACTCCCTGGCGTTCCCGGCAGACGAACTTGTGGATCGTCAGGCGGATGACCTGCTTATCATCCAGCCAGGCCACGCCGTTCATCGCATCCAGGATCGCCTTGGAGAGATTGTCCAGGTCCGTGCGGCGGGCATTGCCCAGGAAGAACGTGAGATCTACGCTCAGGTTGCCTTCCATCGGCTCGAGCTCACCCTCCTGGCGCATGGCCAACTGGGCACACAGGGAGACGTCTCCCTGCCAGGCTTTGACACGCGCCGGCGTAAAACTTCCGCGGCGGCTGTATCTGAATGACTGTTTTGCCACCGGCTCTCCTTCCACAAAGAACGAGAGCTGCGAGATCATGATTGCACCTCGACCGGCAGTTCCTCGAGCCCGATCCACAGGTGCCCAGGCAGGACGGACCGGTAAGGACGGATCACAATCCCGTCCATCGTGATGCTGGCCACCCGCTCATCGGCTCCGGGCCTTCCGTGCTCGGAACCGAAGAGGCTGGGATGGATCAGGCACGTATCCGGCCGCCGGCCGTACTTCTTGTTAAAGTAGTCGGCGGCCTTCTGGATCTTCTGCGCCAGGGTGTTGGAAGAGTTATCGAACCAGAGCATGCCGATGTTCATGGTTGCACCTCTCGTTTGCTTGAATACTTGAGCTGACATCGCAGGCGAAACTCGCCGGTGCGGAAATAGCGGTTCCACAGATCGGCGACGTCGGCCTTGGTCCCGGCGAAATCTCGGACGAATACCCACTTCTGCTCGCCTTTCGTTCGTCTGGCGCGGCTCTTGCGTTCGATATGCCAGTAATACAGGGGCTCGTAATGGGTAGGACTGGGCAGCTTCGACAGATGATCGTCCATCGCATACTCCCTTGCGCGCAGCGTGCTGTTCATGCCGAGGATGGAAAAAGCTGTCATGTGCCTAACCCTCTTTGTAGTTTTGTAAGAATGTCCTCGAAAAAAACCAGGCGCCGCATATAGGCCACGTCCGTGGCGTACTTGTGGCGGTTGGCTTTGACGTTCTCAATCGCCTCTTCCACATCAGCTTTCGACATGCGATAGGACTCGGGCTCTTCCAGGATCTCGACCGTGTCAGGTCCGACAATGCGGATATTGCCAAAGCCGTTCATATCGCCTCCCCAGCGTTCTTCAATTTGCCGATCTCGTCGTACAGTTCTGAGAATGACAAAATCTTGACAGGTAAGAACGTGCGGGCCGGGTTCGTTTTCACATCGTCCACTTCATCGCCGCGCAGAACAGATACGACGCGCAAGGCTTCACGCAGCTCTTGGGCCTGGGGTGCAAGTTCGGCAACCAGTTGAAAAGCTTTCTGCTCTTCGATCTCCATCAGGCCGAGGGGGGATGTATTTGTTTTCATAGCTGTGTCCCCAGGTCGAGTCGTGCGAAGGCGAGGTAAGACTGGCCGAGGAGTGTATCGGTAATATCTTTCACCTCGGCGCCACACTGCGGGCAGCGGTTGATGTTGCCGGCCCGCAGAAGCATATATCCAGGGGTGACGTGCACGATCTCGCCGGAACATCCAAACGCATGATTGATGTTCTGGCTCGTGTCCATGCTCGGATTGAGCCGCTCGCGCGGCAAGGAGTTCATCGGGCCAGCCATAGCAGTTTCCCTCTCCGCCCATTGATGGATTTCTGGCGCAAGCGATCGGTGCTCGATGACTGCTCTTGCGGGTTCCAGTCCGAGTAGATCGACTCGTGCTCGGTCCCGCGCTGAAGAACCGCCAGGCGGCGCTTGCGTGGCATGCGCACAGACAGCACCGTCGCCCCTCGCAGGCGTGCGCAGTGAGTGACGAATGAACCGAAGTCGCTGTAATACTGTGGGAGATCACGCACTGCTGTCCCCATAAATTTCCATGTGCGTATGGGCGAGCGTGGAGTCCGTGCCTGGAAGATCCAGTAGAACTCCAGGCGGGTCGATTTGGCGAAGACCATAATGATCTCGTATCGACCGTTCGGCAGCTGGGTGATCGCCTTGGCCATCCTGGCCGAGCCGATCACCGCCTTCTGATTGTCGTGCTGAAAATTTCGTGCTTGAAACATTGAGACCTCCAATTGTGATATGATTGGAGGTGAAGAGGATCCGAGAAAAATCTTTCTTCACCCTTTGTCCCTTGACCGTTCCTTTCGGTCAGGGGACATTTATTTGAAGATCATGATCGTGCCGACCAGGATCACAACGATTGACAGCCAGAAGAACTTGCGCAGGGTCCAGAACAAAAAGCCGGGAAACTCACGTGCTGGCAGTGCTCCGCTTTTCATGTCCTTCCAAATGTTGAACATGGCAATCTCTCCTTTCGTTAAGAATTCATCAAACTGAGTTGAGCGGCCTGGTGGGCTCGAACCACCGTCTGCCCTGGGGAGAGGGCTGTCCTGCCATTGGACGAAGGACGCATGTTCCCTCTGCTGCGGACCCGTAACCGCCAATGGCTTACTTCAGAGGGAGATCATCAGGCCGACGGGAGGAGATACCATGGGTACCCGACGCAAAACTGGAAAACGCCGGCCTGCTAATCTATGAGTGGAATAGCTAGAGTAAAATTCCTCCACCAGTGGAGGTCATTATGGACACCGTTACGAGCGCCGTTACCACGTTCCTGCGTGTGGCCTTGCAGGGGTTGTCCGTCGAAACAAAGCGCTGGTATCGTGCTCGGTTGTCCCTGGTGGCGCAGGCTCTTGGAGAAACTCGCCCGCTCTCTGACGTGGCAGAGATGGACTTGATTCGATTGTGCGAATGTTGGGAAAGTCAGAGGCTGGCCCCCGATACCCTTCACGGTTACATTCGTGCGCTTCGCCGTTTGTTCCGCTGGCTCTACAGGCGAGGGATGATGTCTGTGGATATTGCCCATGAGATCCGCCTGCCCAAATTGCCGAAGCGGGGTCGCAGCGGCATCACCGATGAACATGCACAAGCGATCCTGAATGCGGCGAAACAGTGGAGCGTCCGTGATCATGCGCTGCTCCTGATGTTCGCCACGACCTCCGCCCGTCGTGGGGGAGTGGCTCGGTTGAAATTGTCCAACCTGCGGATTGGCGACCCTGAACCGTTCTGTCGTCAGGTGCAAGTGACCGAAAAGGGCTTGAAGCAGCGAACGGTCGTGATGGATGTCGAGACGTATCAGGCGCTGATCGCCTGGCTGGAAGTCCGCCCGTCTGGGTCCGAGTTCGTTTTTGTTTCGGACCAGGGATCACCCCTCAAAGCCGATTCGGTCAGCGAAGTGATCGACCGTTATAAAAAACGTCTCGGGATCGTCGGTCGCTGTTCCCCTCATCAGTGGCGCCACCGCTGGTTCCGTCGCATCCTGTCGAACGGTATGCCGTTGACGCAGGCGGCGCAACTGGGCGGGCATGAAAGCACGACCGTGACGTATCAGTTTTACGGGCAGTTCGCTGTGGGGGAATTACAGGAGGCTTACGACAAGTATCACGTACCTAATTCCGTACAATGAACTTTTAAGCCATTGGTTCTCGGTTCGAATCCGAGCGCGCTCACAAATATCTAGCTATTCAGTTATTAAGGTTCTGTCTTACTCGCTTACTTGACGGATAAACCGTCAAGTAGTTACATCTTAGCACTTTGTGTTTGGTTTGTCAAGTGCTATTGACAACCTGTTTTTATTGTGCTACTATAGGAGCATGGAAACAGTGAAACTAACTCGTAAACAGTTTGAAGATGCAAAGCGCACATACGAAGAAGCCGTAAAAGAACGCGCCAGGCAGATCAAGATTATGAAAGATGAATTAGGGTGGACTTTCGACAAGATCGGTGATGAGTTTGGCATATCGAGGCAGGCAGCGCAGAACATTTACAAGAACCTGAAAGACGAAGAAGCATAAAAGTCTGCAAGGGAACCGCAAGGTTCCTTTTTTCTATGGCCGGCGTCCTGTTTTAAATCAGGAGGCCAGCATGAAGAAATGCCCATACTGCGCAGAAGAAATCCAGGACGCGGCGATTGTCTGTAAACACTGCGGTCTGCAGGCGGGTTTTTCGTGCCAGGATCCGAGAAGGGGAGAGGGTCACATCGGCAGCCGTTACGGCGGTAACGGGCAGGCATTGTAAAACCGTTATTGAAAATCATTTTCAATTAGGGTATAATTTGTCTTGACAGGCAGGC
>DATFET010000027.1:0-2351 GCA_035250835.1 Anaerolineales bacterium | reverse complement strand
GCCGAGTTATAGACGCGGTGCATACCCAGCGTGCGGACGAAATATCCCTCCAGCAGCCAGAACGCTTCAGCCAGCAGCAGCGTATCCGGGACTTCGGCAGCGACCCGGTCCACGACCTCACGCCAGAACTCGTCCGGGATGGCTGCATCGAACTCGGCGCGGGTCAGGCCGTGCTCCGAACGGGACGGGATCGCGCCGCCCGAGCCGGGTTCCGGGAACCACAATCGCTGGATATGTTTCTTGGCAAGGGTCATTGCCGCATCGAAACGGATGACCGGGAAATTGCGCGCCACGTGCAGGATGGTCTGAATGACCGCCTCGCGTATTTCGGCTTTCAGGTAATCGAGCTGGGCAGTATCATTCCAGGGGAAGGATGTGCCGTCATTGCCGTGGTAGACATAACGCACGTCGCCTGTCTGATGGTCGCGGCGCTGAAAGACAACCGCCGCATCTGTCTTGTTGTAGTAATGATCCTCGAGATAAATTCCCACCTGTGGATCGTCGGATAAATTTTCTGAATTGAAAGAATAGGAAGGATAGGGTGAATATGGAAGCGACAGGAACCAATCGGGATGCTCGATGACCCAGCGTGAATCGATGCCCATGTGGTTGGGGACCATATCAGCGGAGAGGCGGATGCCGCGCTGCCAGGCACGCCAGCGCAGGTTTTCCAGCGCAGACCAGCCCCCCAGGTCCTCGGCAATATCGTAGGAATCAAGCGAATACGCCGAAGCGACCGCGTCCGCATCGCCCATGCGCTGCTTGATCCGCTGGGAGGCGCGCGAGCGCTCCCATAGGCCGATCAGCCAAAGACCGGTAAAGCCGCGGTCCCGCAGGATATCCAGTTCTTCGTCCGGGATCTGATCGAGGGTCTTGATCCAGCGCTGGTACTTTCTGGATAATTGTTCGAGCCAGACGTAAGAATTCTTGGCGATCAGCACAAGCCGCGGCATCCAGTCCTTGTCGGGGCTGTACCGTTCGTATTCCTGGTATTCTCCCCCGCCATATGTTTGAACAGGTACATCGGCTTTGAAATCGCCATGAACAAGATGCTGGCGGATCACTTCTTCACGCAAAAAGTCCATGCTGCGCACGATGCGTGTGACAAATTTCTCGTCCAGCAGGTGGCTCCAGCGATCGAGAATGAATTGCAGCTGGCCCTCAAGCGAATCGGGAGAAGCCTCAGCCGGGGCGCGCAGTATGTCAAACAGGGATTCCGTCCCCGCGCGGTTCCCGGCATTTTCCTTTGCCATCTTGGCAAAGAATGTATTCAGAGAGGCCATCAGGCTGCGGTAGGCCGTCGGCTCGAGCGGCTCATCGTCCACGAGATCCAGCAGTGGACTCACCGCCGGGTTGGCATTGTGGGTGAAGACGTAGATCAGCTCTTCAACCGTTTTGATGCGCCCATTGGAAAGTTTTTGTAGATAGTCTTCGACCTCTTCCTCACCGCGATAGACGTCCTCGGGTGGGAATTCCGAGACGAATTTTTTCCGGGTCTTCATGACGGAGTCGGCGCCGAGGCTTTCATCTGCATGCGAGACGGCGGCGTTCATGGCTGCGCCCGGAGCATGATGCCGGACGAGCAGACGCATCGCTTCGTCGATCAATTGCATCGCGTAGATATCGGAAGCAGGCACGGGCTGGGTCCGATGCGCTGACATTTGAGCAGCAAAGCTGCGGGCAGCAGCAAAATCCGAAAATGTCACGCCACCGTCTGGCTGGAAGAAATCCGTGCTGAATTGATACGTATCGCGGGAGGTTTTTGTGATGAGCATAACGCAATGATAACCGTGTTAATTGATTTCGAGTATACTTTTCACTGATGCCAGCCTCCACTCTGATCCTGATCCTGCATCTGACCCTGGCGATACTGTACCTGCCTCTGATCGTCACATTGTACAAGCGTCCGGCAGGGCAGGAGAACGCGGCGATATTCCTGGGGGTCTATGCAGCTCTGGCATCGTTGATGACAGCAGTTGAAGGTATGTGGCGCTCCGGCCAGCTGTATATCGCGACGACATGGATGGCAAACGACTTTCAGATGTATGGCGCCCTGGCGCTTTCCTTTCTGCTGACTCTTTCGGTCGCTTCCTTTATCCGCCGCAGTCTGACAGTATGGCTGGGTCTTGGATTAATCTGGGTGCTGGGGTTCATCGTGATCCTCCCGAATATGCTCGGGCTTGGAGAGGTCATCTGGCAGAACAGCGAGATTGCCCTGACCCGCGAGCGGCTTGCTCCGACATGGGCCATGCTGGGCTGGCTGGTGTTCATACTCGGCGGATTTTTCAGTGTGCGCTCTGCCCATAACAGTTCGCGCCAGCCCCTGCTACGCAACCGCCTGAACTACTGGA